>CALKWS010000074.1 GCA_938004115.1 uncultured Ruaniaceae bacterium | reverse complement strand
GAACGCACCGTGGAGTTCACCTTGACCACCCCCTCGGTGAACCTGGAGGGCAGTGACCAGGTGATCGTGCCCAAACACATCTGGGAGGAACACGAGGGCGCCTGGGGCGACTACGGCAACGACGACTTCCCCATCGTGGGGATCGGGCCGTACCAGATGGTCGACTTCTCCACCGACGCCTTCATCCGATACGAGGCCTTCGAGGACTACTGGCAGGGCGCCCCGGGCTTCGATGAGATCGTCTACCAGTACTACACCGAACCGGACACGTCCGTCGCGGCCCTGGAAGCCGGTGAGGTGGACCTGGTCGGTGGCTTGAACGAGGCCCAGATGGGCCGCGTGGAGGGCGTGGAGCACATCACCACGAACGTGGCCCCGGACCGCCGCTGGCTGGCCTTCCGGTTCAACACCGGAGCCGAGACGCGTGACGGGGAGGAGTTCGGCAGCGGTCACCCGGCCCTGGCCGACCCCCAGGTACGCCGCGCCCTGCACCACGCGGTCAACAAGCAGGAACTCATCGACCGGGTCCGCGGCGGGTACGGCGAGGTGGCCCATTCCATCGTGCCGAACGTGTTCAGCACCATCCACTGGGCACCCGGCGACGACGAGCGCATCGACTTCGACCTGGACGAGGCCGCACGGCTGCTGGACGAAGCCGGGTACGAGATGGGCGACGACGGTGTGCGGGTCTCCCCGGACGGAGAGCCGCTGGTGCTGTCCTTCGGCGTCGACGCCGGCAACGCCGAACGCGAGGGAGCGGCCCAGTTCATCACCGAATGGTTCGAGGAGATCGGGGTCGGAGTCCAGACCACCATCTCCGAGGACGTACAGGACCTGTTCGACGACGGGGAACTGGACATCGCCTTCACCGGCTGGGGCATCAACCCCAACCCCACCTACAACCTGAACCGGCAGAGTTGCGGGCAGTTGCCCGGCGCTCCCGGTGACGGTTCATCGGATGCGTTCTACTGCAACGAGCACTACGACTCCCTGGTGCGCGCCCAGGAGTCGGAGACCGACCCCGAGGCCCGCGCGGAACTGCTGTTCGAGGCCCAGCAGATCCTGTACGAGGACTCCCCGTTGGTGTTCCTCTGGTATCCCACGGTGATGGAGGCCTACAACAGCACCAAGATCGCCGACTTCACCACCCAACCGGCCGCGGAGGGCATGATCATGGGCCAGATCGGCTCCTGGGCCTACCACTCGGCGGTACCGACCGGCGAGACGGTGGGCGGCGTGAGCACCGGCGTGCTGATCGGCGTGGGGGTGGTGGTGCTCCTCGGCGCGGTGATCCTCGTGGTGGTGCTGGTCCGGCGCCGGCAGACGGCGGAGGACCGCGAGTAGATGGCGTCGGGAGCCACCACCGCCGTACCGGCCGGGTCCGAGGAGGCCCCGGCCGGTACGGCAGGCACCTCCGGCCGCGCCGGGATCGGTACCGGCCTGGGCCGGTACCTGCTCAACCGGATCTCCGGGGCGGTCGTGTCCTTGCTGGCGGTGCTGTTCTCCGCCTTCTTCATCTTCCGGGTACTGCCCGGTGACCCGATCGACAACCTGATGCGGGACATGCAGGCCGCCACCCCGGAACTGGAGCAGGCGCTGCGGGCGGAGTGGGGTCTGGACGAACCCCTGTGGGTGCAGTTCTGGTCCTATCTGACCGGCACCCTGACCGGGGACCTGGGCGTGTCGATCCAGTACCAGGTACCGGTGATGCAGCTGTTCACCGACCGGCTCGGGCCCACCGTCCTGCTGGGCGGGACCGCGCTGGTCTTGTCGGTGCTGATCGGGTTCTCCCTGGGCGCCAGATCGGCGTGGCTGAGCGGTTCGAAGTTCGACAAGCGCAACGTGAACATCGCCCTGATCTTCTTCTCCGCCCCCACCTTCTGGGTGGCGATGATCGCGATCATCATCTTCTCCCGGGAACTTCGCCTCTTCCCCACCGGCCGCATGGTCTCCGCGCACACCCCGGACCGGTTCTGGCCGCAGTTCCTGGACATCGCCCATCACATGGTGCTGCCGACGATCACGCTGACGCTGATGATCTACGCCGGGTACCTGTTGACGATGCGCGCCTCGATGCTCGATGAGATGGGCAACGACTACATCACCACCGCCCGGGCCAAGGGATTGCGCGATGCGGTGGTCCGTCGCCGGCACGCGATGCGCAACGCGCTGCTGCCCACCACCACGCTGGTGTTCATGGCGATCGGGAACGTCATCAACGGCGCGCTGGTCACCGAGATGATCTACACCTGGCCGGGTCTGGGCTACACGTTCTTCCAGGCGATCGCGGTGCCGGACTACCCGGTGCTGCAAGGCCTGTTCGTGATCTTCGCCTCCGCTACCGTGTTGGCGAATCTGGCGGCCGACATCCTGTACTGGTTCATCGACCCGAGGGCACGCAAGGCATGAGCACCCCCTCCACGCCGCAGAGTTCCCGAGCGTTGCGGATGCGCCGCTGGCGCCGGTCCGCCGTCGCCCTCTGGCGCGATTTCAAGGGCCAACCCGCCGGGCTGGCGGGGCTGATCGGATTGAGCATCTTCGTGGCCATCGCCGTCCTCACCCCGCTGGTGGCACCCAGCGATGCGCTCAGCGTCACCCAGGCCTCCGGCGGGCGGATGGCACCCCCGGACGGTGAGTACTGGCTGGGCACCGACGAGTTCGGCCGCTCCGTCGCGCTGCTGACGCTGTACGGCACGCGCGTCACCCTGATCATCGGGATCGCCGCAGCGCTGGTGGCGATGGTGATCGGCACCCTGGTGGGGATCGTGGCCGGGCACTTCGAGGGCCGCGTCTCCTGGATCCTGATGCGGATCACCGAGTGGTTCATGAACTTGCCCACCCTGGTGCTGGCGATCGTGCTGGTGGTGGTGCTCGGACGCAGCATCGCGGTGCTGGTGATCGCGATCGGTATCACCTCCTGGGCCGGGACCGCCCGTGTGATCCGGGCCCAGACCCGCGGCATCGAGGGCCGGCCCTACCTGGAGCGGGCCCGGGCCCTGGGGGCCGGCCACTGGTACCAGATGGGCCGGCACGTACTGCCCAACGTCACCCCGCTGGTGCTGGCCAGCACCATCATGGCCATCGCCGGAGCGATCCTGACCGAATCCACCTTGGCCTTCCTGGGCCTGTACGACCCGAACAATCTCTCCTGGGGCATGTTGCTCAACCGCGCCTGGTCCAACGGGGCGATGAGTGCCGGGGCGTGGTGGTACGTACTCCCCCCGGGGCTGATGATCCTGGTGGTGGTGCTGTGCTTCACCCTGTGCGGGCGGGCGCTGGAAGTGGCCCTCAATCCCAGATTGCGCAGGTGAACGGCGTGACACTGCTCGACATCCAGGACCTGCACGTGACCTACCGGTCCGGCGATGGCCCGATCCCGGCGGTCCGCGGTGTGGACCTACGCCTGGAACCGGGAGAAACCATCGGCATCGCCGGTGAGTCCGGGTGCGGCAAGTCCACCCTGGCCGGCGCGGTGCTGCGGCTGCTGCCGCCCACCACCACCATGACCGGCAAGATCCTGCTCGACGGCACCGACGTGCTGACCATGAAGTGGGGCCAGTTGCGGGCGGTGCGGTGGTCCTCGGCGTCGATCGTGTTCCAGGGTGCGATGCACGCGCTGAACCCGATGCACCGGATCGGGGCGCAGATCGCCGAACCGATCGTGCTGCACGAGAACGTCGGGGAGAAGGCCGCGCACAAGCGGGTGGCGGAACTGCTGGATCAGGTGGGGCTGCCCTCCTGGCGGGCGGGCAACTACCCGCACGAGCTCTCCGGCGGTCAACGCCAACGGGTCATGATCGCGATGGCACTGGCCTGCAACCCGGACCTGATCATCGCCGATGAGGCCACCACCGCCCTGGACGTCATGGTCCAGGCACAGGTACTGGACCTGGTCGGCCAACTGGTCCGGGAGCGGGATGTGGGGCTGGTGATGATCAGCCATGACCTGTCGGTCCTCGCCAATACCTGTGACCGGGTCGCAGTGATGTACGCGGGCAGGGTGGTGGAGCAGGGCCCGGCCCACGAGGTGTTCGCCGCCGCGCGCCACCCCTACTCCGATGCGCTCGCCTCGGCGTTCCCCGTGATCGGCGATGAGCAGGCCCGGCACCGGCCCCGGGGCCTGGCCGGGGACCCGCCGGACCCCACCGACCTGCCTATGGGCTGCGCATTCCACCCCCGGTGCCCCGTCGCCCGGGACGATTGCACCACCAGCGAACCGCAGTTGCAGCCGCTTCCGGGTGAGTCCGCGCGCAGCAGCGGGTGCCTGGTGGCCCAGGACGGGCTGCCGATCCGCCGGCCGGTGGAACTGGAGGAGACGATCACGTGAGCGACGACCTGACCACGCCGCCGGCGCGGGAGGCACCTACCCCGTCGGCCGAGGAGGCCCATCCCCCGCCCGCCGCGAAGGACCATCCCCGGTCGGCACAGGACGACCAGCTCCTGTCCGCGCGGGACCTGCACGTCACCTTCGGCCTGCCGGACGGACGGGAGGCCTCGGCCGTCGCCGGTGTGAACCTGGACGTGGCGCCCGGGGAGATCGTGGCCCTGGCCGGGGAGTCCGGGTGCGGCAAGACGACCCTGGCGCGCGCCCTGCTCGGCCTGGTGGAGCCCACCTCCGGGTCGGTGACCTTCGGCGGCCGGCCGCTGGGCAGCAGGATGAGGGAGTTACGGGCGTTCCGCCGCCGGGTGCAACTGGTGCTACAAGACCCCACCGGGGCGCTGAACCCCCGGCACACCGTGTACGAGGCGGTGGCCGAGGGACTGCGCATCCACGGGCTGGTCTCCGATGAGTACCAGCGGGTCTCGGACGCCCTGGCGCAGGCCGGGCTGCGCCCGCCGGAGCGGTTCATGATGGCCTACCCGCACGAACTCTCCGGCGGCCAGCGGCAACGAGTGGTGATCGCCGGTGCGCTGGTGTTGGACCCGGCGATCATCGTGGCCGACGAACCGGTCGCGTCCCTGGACGCCTCGGTGCGCGGGGAGATCCTCGCGCTGCTGCTGCGGCTGCGCCGGGAGATGGGGCTGGGAGCCCTGGTGGTCACGCACGACCTGGGGCTGGCGTGGTCCATCGCGGACCGGATCGCGGTGATGTACCTGGGCCGGATCGTGGAGATCGGTGACGTGCGCCAGGTACTCACCGATCCGCAGCATCCCTACACCCGGGCGCTGGTCTCGGTGCTGCCGGACTCCCCGGTGGCCGAGCACATCGTGCTCTCCGGTGAACCACCGGACGCGACGGTGGTGCCGGGCGGTTGCAGGTTCCATCCCCGTTGTCCGGTCCTGGCCGACGGTCGCGCCGAGGCGGCCGGTGTCGCCGACGACTGCCGGCGCACCGACCTGCCGGTGCTGGCCCCCGATGCGCCGCAGCGCCAGGTGGCCTGCCACTACGCCAGCGCGGGTTCGTCCAGCACCAGCGCGGCTCCTCGCACCGTGGCCCGCACACCCAGCGGTACGGTCGAGGACCGGGGTCCGTGACCGAACCCCAGGTCGGTCAGCACCGGAACCCCCAACGGACCCAGGCGGTCCACCAGCAACTCATCGATCCCCTCACCGCACTCGTGCCATGATCCGGCCACCACCGCGGCCACGCCGTCGAGCCAACCGGCGCGCAGCAGTTCGGTGAGCATCCGGTCGATCTGGTAGCGGTCCTCGTCCACGTCCTCGATCACCAGCACCGCACCCGAGGCCGTGGACGGCGCGCCCGGGGTGCCGCGGCCGGCCGCCAGCAGGGACAGGCATCCGCCCATGGTCAGCCCGCTGGCCTCGCCGCCGATGAGCACCCGCGCCCGGGGGCTGGTGAGCCGGCGAGTCTCCTCGGGTGCGAAGAGCATCTGGTGCAGCATCTGCCGCGAGGGTTCGTCAGTGGTGAACGGTGCCGTCGCCACCATCGGTGCGTGCAGCGTGGCCACGCCCAGGTGGGTGGCGAAGGCGTGGTGCAGCACGGTCACGTCGGAGAACCCGGCCAGGATCTTCGGCCGGGCCGCGCGCATGGCGTCGAAGTCGAGCAGGTCCACCATGCGCAGTGCGCCGTACCCGCCCCTGGCGCACAGCACCGCGTCGATGTCCGGGTCGCACCAGGCGCGCTGCAGGTCCGCGGCACGGTCGGCGTCGGAACCCGCGAGGTACTCCAACGTCGGATGCCTGGCGGTGACGTGCTCGCCCAGCACCACCTGCAACCCCCAGGACCGCAGCACCTCCACCCCGGTCTCCAGGCGTGCGGGGTCCACCGGGCCGCACGGTGCCACGACGGCCACGGTGTCACCGGGTCGCAACCTGGCCGGTCGGATTCGCGACGGGGTACGCGCGGGTCCGGCCTGCCCCGGCTCTGCGCTACCCCGGGAGGTCACGGCCGTCGAGTCGGAACGCTCACCCATACTGGCGCTCGGTGGCGGCCGACACCAGGGTGCACACGGCCTTGAAGCAGCGGATCATGTCATAGGCGGTGGCCGCGGTGAACGTGGCGCTGCGCTCCCCGGTGCGGCGCACGGTGGGCACCATGGCGGCCGCCTCGGCCAATTGGGTGGCGTCGGTCTCGATCTCCACCGTGAACGGTCCGGCGGGGGCGGGTTCGCGATGGCCCGCGAGGGCGATCGCCTCGGCCGCGGCCCGTCTGATCTGGGCGCGGGTGCGCGCCGGCGGGCGGCACTCGGCGGTGTACCGGGCCACGTAGTCCTTCACCGCCACGGTCCTGGCCTGCGGGGCGTAGTGCACGGCATCCGCGCAGGTGCGGTCATCACCGGTCACCAGCACCACCGGCACCCCGTACTCGGCGGCCACGTGTGCGTTCAGCAGCCCCTCGCTGCCCACCTGGCCGTTCACGCTCACCCGGGTGAGCGAGCCGGGGATGTAGGTGTGCGACAGCACCCCTTCGGTGCCGGCCGCCGTGTGATACCCCAGGAAAGCCACGCCGTCGACCGTCCCGCGTTGGATGCCCTCGACCATGGTGAGTTCCTTGTGCCGGCCGGTGATCATCGTGGCCCGCTCGTCCAACTCCTCCAACAGCAGGTTCCGCATGGTGGAGTGGGCCTCGTTCACCAGCACCTCGCTGGCGCCGCCGTCGTAGAACCCCGCGATGGCGGCGTTGACATCGGAGGTGAACAGCGGCCGGCAGCGCTGCCACTCCGGTGCTCCCGGTTCGCAGTCCGCCGGCCAGGTGACGCCGGTGGCTCCCTCCATATCCGCTGAGATGAGGATGCGCATCGGCCCACGCTATCGCGGACACCCACCCCGCCGGACGTGCTTCGACGGGCGGCGTCCGGTTGTCCGCGGGAGGATCCCTGGTCAGCGGCGGCCGAGGTCCTCGCCCACGGTGTGCAGCCGGATGGAGTTGGTGGTGCCGGACTGGCCCGGGGGCATCCCGGCCACCACCACGACCTGGTCACCGTCCCGGGCGTGTCCACCCGCACGCAGTTCGTGGTCCACCTGGCTGATCATGTCATCGGTGTGCTCCACCTGCGGCACGTGGAAGCTGTACACCCCCCAGGTGAGGGCCAGCTGGTTGCGCACCGCCTCATCGGGCGTGAACGCCAGCAACGGGATGGCCGAACGCAGCCGGGACATCCGCCGGGCGGAGTCGCCGGACTGGGTGAAGCAGGCCAGATAGGACACGCCCAGCGTCTCCCCGATCTGCGCGGCCGCCTTCGTCATCACTCCCCCGCGGGTGTGCGGGGTGGCCCGCAGCTTCGTGACGCGTTCCAGCCCGTGCTCCTCGGTGTTGGAGATGATCCTGGCCATCGTCTCCACGCACTCGATGGGGTACTGGCCCACGGAGGTCTCCCCGGAGAGCATCACCGCGTCGGCGCCGTCGAGGACGGCGTTGGCGCAGTCGGAGGCCTCCGCGCGGGTGGGGATGGGCGCGGAGATCATCGACTCCAGCACCTGGGTGGCCACGATCACCGGTTTGGCGTTGCGCTGGGCCAGTTCGATCGCCCGCTTCTGCACCAGCGGCACCTGCTCCAGCGGGAGTTCCACGCCGAGGTCACCGCGGGCCACCATGATGCCGTCGAACGCATCGACGATCTCCGCCAGGTTGTCCACCGCCTGGGGTTTCTCGATCTTGGCGATCACCGGGACCCGGCGTCCCTCCTCGTCCATGATCCGGGCCACGTCCTCATAGTCCCGTCCCGAGCGGACGAAGGACAGCGCGATGATGTCCGCCCCGAGGCGTAGTGCCCAGCGCAGGTCCTCCTCGTCCTTCTCCGACAGCGCCGGCACGTTGACCGCCACCCCGGGCAGGTTCAGGCCCTTGTTGTTCGAGACCGGGCCGCCCACCTCGACGGTGGTCGTCACCCGCGGACCGTTCACCTCGGTGACACGGACCACCACCCGGCCGTCGTCGATCAGGATCGTGTCGCCGGGGCTGACGTCCTCCGGAAGGCCCGCGAAGGTGGTGGAGACCAGGTCCTTGGTGCCGGCGACGTCCTCGGTGGTGATGGTGAAGGTGTCCCCCGCTGCCAGGTCGTGCCCGCCGTCGGCGAACCGGCCGAGCCGGATCTTGGGGCCCTGCAGGTCCACCAGCACGGCCACGGCGCGGCCACTGGCCCGGGCCGCCTGCCGGACGTTCGCGTAGACGGCCTCGTGGCCGGCCGCGTCACCGTGGCTACGGTTGATCCGGGCGACGTCCATGCCCGCGTCGACCAGCCGCTCGATCATCTCCAGGGATTCGGTGGCTGGCCCGAGAGTGCACACGATCTTGGCTCTACGCATGCCTCCAGCCTATTGCGTGTGCGGCCGGCCCCGCACCACTGCGCCCCGGTGCCGCCACAGGTACGGGCGGCTGAGGTAACCACCGGGTGAATCCAGGGTGCGCGGTTGGCAAACGATCCCCGACATCCCGGCGATCCTGGGCCCCCGACAGGCGCCTATGTCCGGCGATCCAGGGCCCCGACCGGCGCCGGTGCGGAGTGCGTTCGCCCGCACAGCGCGCGCGTGCACGTATTCTCAGCGGACGTTCGCTGGGGTGTGCCGGGCCTTCGTCGGGACTGCCTCAGGTGTGCGCCGCGCCCTCGTCGTCGGTTCGCCCCGCCGAGGTATCCGGGGCTTCCGGGCCGGATCCAGCGGAGGGGTACGGCTGGGAGGCGACACCGTCGACGGCGCCGGAGCGGGCGGTGCCGGGACGGTCCGGGCGCGGCCGGGCATCGTCGTCGTCACCGTCACCGCGATCGGCGCTCTCGCGATCGCCCTCACCGGGGGCACCGCCCTCGCGCACGTCACGATCCTCGCGCACGGCACCGCCGTCGCCCACGTCGCCGCCCTCGCGCACGTCACCGCCCTCGCCCACGTCACCGCGGGCGCCCTCCTCGGCCTGCGGCTCCCGTCCGGGGAGCCACACACTCTGCTCCAGGTGCGCACCCCGCTTACGCAGGATCACGAACGCCACCAGCGCCCCGATCGCCAGGATGAGCGCGGCCCAGGCGTTCAACCGGATCCCGGCGAACTCCAGCGCCGGGTCCGTCCGGAGCCCCTCGATCCAGAACCGGCCGGTGGCATACATCACCACGTACAGGCAGAAGACCTGTCCTCCACCCAACCGCAGCCGGCGGTCCAGGAGCACCAGCAACCCGGCCATGGCCAGGTTCCAGACCATCTCGTACAGGAACGTGGGGTGCACCAGGGTGCCCGGTTCCAGCCCGTGGGCGGCCAGGATGTGGTCATCGATCCGCAGGCCCCACGGCAGGTCGGTGGGACCGCCGAAGAGTTCCTGGTTGAAGTAGTTGCCCAGCCGCCCGACGGCCTGGGCCACCAGCAGCGCCGGTGCGATCGCATCGGCCATCGGCGCCAGCCGGAGTCCCTTCCGGCGCAGCACCAGCCAGCCCGCGAGCGTGCCGACCGTGATCGCCCCGATGATCGCCAGGCCGCCGCGCCAGATGTACAGCGCCTCCAGGGGATCGGCGCCCGGACCGAAGTAGGACGGGTAATGCGTCAGCACGTGGTACACGCGGGCACCGACGATACCCGCCGGCACCGCAACGATGAGCACGTCGGCGAACGCACCGTCGGGTCCGCCACGCGCGCGGTAGCGCCGGATGGTGATCAGGCTGGCCAGCAGGATCCCGGTGAGGATCGCCAGCGCGTAGGCCCGCAACGGCAACGGTCCGAGGTACCACACTCCCTGACTGGGGCTGGGGATACCGCCCGCCGCGCTGGCCATCACCTCCATCAGCGTGTCCCGTGCTTCGCCTCGGCCGAGCCCGCGGCGCCCGCTCCCGTCCCGGATCCGCCGCCCGCTTCGGCCAGCGTCTGTTGCCGCACCCCGCGGGCGAGTTCAGCGGTCAACGCACCCAGGTCGTGCAGGGCCGCGCTGCGGTCACCGTCCTCGCGCACCAGGGTGCGCACCACCGCCGAACCCACGATCACCCCGTCGGCGTATCCGGCCACCTCGGCGGCTTGCGCCCCGGTGGACACCCCCAGGCCCACGCACACCCGTTCGGCTCCGGCGGCGCGGGTGGCGGCCACCAGATCGCGGGCCTGATGGCCCACCTGCTCGCGGGCGCCGGTCACACCCATGGTGGAGGCGGCGTACACGAATCCGCGGCATGCGGCGGCGGTGCTGGCCAGCCGCTCGGTGGTGGAACTGGGGGCCACCAGGAACACCCGGTCCAGGTCATGGTCATCGGCGGCGCCGATCCACTCCCCCGCCTCATCGGGAATCAGGTCCGGTGTGATCAGCCCCGCCCCGCCCGCGGCGGCCAGGTCCCGGGCGAAGGCGTCCACCCCGTAGCGCAGTACCGGGTTGAAGTAGGTCATCACCAGCGTGGGCGCACCGGTCGCGGCGACCTCCTCCACCGCATGCAGCACGTCGGTGGCACGGGTGCCCTGGTCCAGGGCGGCCTGCACGGTCTGTTGGATGACCGGTCCGTCCATGCTGGGGTCGGAGTAGGGGAATCCGAGTTCGATGATGTCCGCGCCGGCGTCCACCGCGGCCTTGGCGGCCGCGATCGAGCCCGGTACGTCCGGGTAGCCCACCGGTAGGTAGACCACGAGCGCGGCGCGTCCCTCGGCGCGGGCGGCGTCGATCGTCGGGGCGGTACTCCTCATGTGGTGGCCTGCCCCTCGTCGATCAGGTCGAACCATTGCGCCGCAGTCGCCACGTCCTTGTCCCCGCGGCCGGACAGGTTCACCAGCAGGGTGACCTGCCGCGGGTCGCTCACCTCGGCGGCGAGCTCGCGGCCCACCTGCTGGGCACCGGCGAGGGCGTGGGCGCTCTCGATCGCGGGGATGATGCCCTCGGTCCGGCACAGCAGGGCGAAGGCGTCCATCGCCTCGGCGTCGCTGATCGGGCGGTACTGGGCCCGGCCCAGATCCGCCAGCCAGGAGTGCTCCGGACCCACTCCCGGATAGTCCAGGCCGGCGGAGATGGAGTGGGAGGGCAACGTCTGCCCGTCCTCGTCCTGCAGCAGGTAGGACCGCGCCCCGTGCAGCACGCCGGGGGCACCCTTGGAGATGGTGGCAGCGTGCCTGGTGGTCTCGGCCCCCTCCCCGGCGGCCTCGCATCCGATCAGGCGCACCTCGTCGTCGTCCAGGAAGGCGTGGAAGATGCCGATCGCGTTCGACCCCCCGCCCACGCATGCGATCACCGCGTCCGGCAGCACGTCGTACCGGGCCAGCACCTGCTCGCGGGCCTCCTCCCCGATGATCTTCTGCAGGTCGCGCACCATCGTGGGGAACGGGTGCGGGCCGGCGACGGTGCCGAAGATGTAGTTGGTGGTCTCCACGTTGGTCACCCAGTCACGGAAGGCCTCGTTGATCGCGTCCTTCAGCGTGCGCGTGCCGGTGCGCACCGGCACCACCTCGGCGCCCAGCAGCCGCATCCGGGCGACGTTCAGCGCCTGTCGGCGGGTGTCCTCCTCGCCCATGTAGACGGTGCACTCCAGGCCGAACAACGCCGCCGCGGTCGCGGTGGCCACCCCGTGCTGACCGGCACCGGTCTCGGCGATGATGCGCCGCTTGCCCACCAGTTCGGTCAGCAGCGCCTGGCCGAGCACGTTGTTGATCTTGTGCGAGCCGGTGTGGTTCAGGTCCTCGCGTTTGAGCAGCACCCGCACCCCGCCGGCGTGCTCGGCGAACCGGGGTACCTCGGTGATCGGGCTGGGCCTGCCGGTGTAATCGGCGTGCAGCGCGGCCAACCGGGTGGCGAAGTCCGGCTCGGTCTTGGCCTTCTCCCACGCCGCGGTCAGGTCGTCCAGGGCAGCGATGAGCGCCTCGGGGATGAAGCGCCCGCCGTATGCCCCGAAGTACGGCCCGACGGCGCTGCGCAGCCGCTCCCGCGGATCGGTGCTGTTCATCGCGACCGCACCGCCCGTAGCGCCGGATGGGCACCGGCGGCCACCATGTCGGCCACCCGGGCCTGCGGATCACCGCCGGTGACCAGGGCTTCCCCGACGAGCACCGCGTCGGCGCCCGCACGGGCGTACTCGAACACATCGTGCGGTCCGCGCACGCCGGATGCGGCGACCTTCACCAGACCCGAGGGGATCAGCGGCGCCAACTCGTTGAACACGTTCCGGTCCAGGTCCAGCGTGTGCAGGTTCCGGGCATTGATCCCGATCACCTGGGCCCCGGCATCCACGGCGCGCGCCACTTCGTCACGGGTGTGCGCCTCGACCAGCGCCGTCATGCCCAGGGAATGGATCCGTTCGGTCAGCGAGGTCAACACCTGCTGCTCCAGTGAGGCCACGATCAACAGGACCACGTCCGCCCCGTACGCCCGGGCCTCCCACACCTGGTAGGGCGTCACGATGAAGTCCTTGCGCAGGATCGGCACATCCACCCTGGCGCGCACGGCCGCCAGGTCGGCCAGGGAACCGTTGAAGCGCCGTTCCTCGGTGAGCACGCTGATCATGCACGCCCCGCCGGCCTCGTACTGCTGGGCGAGGTCGGCGGGATCGTCGATCGGTGCCAGGGAGCCCTTCGCCGGGCTGGCGCGCTTCACCTCGGCAATCACGGTGACCGCGTCCTCTTTGGCGAGTACGTCGCGGGCTTGCAGCGCTGACGGGCGGCCCTCAGCGCGTTGCTTGAGGTCGTCGAGGCTCACCTTCGCCTCGCGCTGCGCCAGGTCCTCGCGAACCCCCGCAACGATTTCCTCCAGAACAGACACGCTGGACTCTCCTCCCGGCCGTGGCCGATCCTCGTTCCTGACGGCCGGACGCGGGCCCGCAGGGCCCTGTGCGTCAGTGCCGATGGTGTGTTGTGTTATTGCGCGGACTCGGACTTGCCCGCAGATGCCGACTTGCCCTGTGATGCCGCGCTACCCTCGACCCCCGCTTCGGCCCCGCCCGAAGGCGGCTCGTCACCGTACTCCTCCTCGTACTGCTCGCGGGCGGCCTGCATCACCGAACGTTGCGTCTCGGCGGTCTCCTCCTGCGCCTCCAACTGGGCCGTGGTGCGCGGCGGATCGGAGTACAGGTGTGCCAGTTCCTCGTCGCGCTCCTTGGGCACCGGCAGGTCCGGCTGTCCCTTGCCCATCGCCTTCAGCACGATCGAGGCCACGATCCCCAGTGCCACGATGATCGCACCGGCGAGGATGACGGCGGAGGACCGCATCGCGATACCGACGGCTGCGACCACCACGCCCAGGCCCCCGACGAACATCAAGGTCCACGCCGCCGGTGTCCCGCCGTGGTTGGCGTGCGGGGCAGCCGGTGGCGGTTCGGACCGGGGCACATTCGGGTACGGGGGTGGGTTCGACATGAGTTGCATCCTCCATCGTTCGGCTGTGCCCAGCCTATCGCTCCGTGGGGGGCGGATCAGCCGGTGACGCCGGTTCGGCACCGGGGTCCTCCACGCTCGGGTCGTGGCCGCTGCTGAGCGCGTCCCAGTCCGACCGTGGGCTGTGCGCCTCATCCGCGGGTGCCGGCGCCGGCGCGCGTTCGTACTTCCGTGCCGCCGGTGCCCAGGAGCCGGCCAGGAACGGCACCGCCGCCGCGGCCAGCGCGGTCAGCACCAGGAGTACGGCGCTGACCCACGGCCATGGCGTCAGGTCGGCGGTGCCGACGATCTCCCGGACCCCGCCCAGTTCCCCGGCCGCCGAGCGCGCCGCCGGGAAGGGGTCGCGCAGCAAGGCGGTCAACGCGATCAGGGCTGCGGCGGCGGCCAGCACCGCCGCAGCCGGGGCGAGGTAGCGCACCACTTTGCCGGACAGGCCCATGGCCAGTCCGGCCACCAGGATCACCAGGGTGGCGCTGGGCACCACCGGGACGGCCTCGGCGCCGCTGACCCGCACCGGTCGGGGGCCCAACGGGGTGAGCGCATCGGCCTGGATCCAGGTGAGCAGGCTGGCACCGAACGTCAGCACGCCCAGGCCCGTCAGCACGAGCACCACCGCGGTCCTACTCACCGCCGCTCACCCACCGCTCGCGGCCGCCTCGCGGTGCCCGAGGGTGCGTACCGCGGCCGCCTGCCGGATCGCCTGCACGGCCGCCGCGGCCTTGTTCCTGGACTCCTCGTACTCCAGTTGCGGTACCGAGTCGGCCACGAGTCCGCCGCCGGCCTGCACCGTGGCCCGGCCGTCCTTGATGACGGCGGTGCGGATCGCGATCGCCATGTCCATGTCACCGGCGAAATCGAAGTACCCCACCGCTCCGCCGTAGATACCCCGGCGGGCCGGCTCCAACTCGTCGATCAGCGCGATCGCCCGGTTCTTCGGCGCCCCGGAGAGGGTGCCGGCGGGGAAGGTGGCCTGGAACGCCTCCAGCGCGGTGGCATCGGCCCGTAACCGGCCGGAGACGGTGGAGGACATGTGCATGATGTGGCTGTAGCGCAGCACCTCCATCAGTTCCACCACGGTCACGGTGCCGGGCTCGCACACCCGGGCCAGGTCGTTGCGGACCAGGTCCACCAGCATGATGTGCTCGGCGCGCTCCTTCGGGTCGGCCAGCAGGTCCTCGGCGAGTTCCTTGTCCGCCGCGGGGTTCGCCCCGCGCGGGCGGGACCCGGCGATGGGAAAACTCTGCACCTCCCGGCCGGCCACCTTCACCAGCGTCTCCGGGCTGGAGCCCACCACCTGGAAATCGGCGCCGTCGCCGTCGGTGAGGTTCAGGTAGTACATGTACGGGCTGGGGTTGATCGTGCGCAGCACCCGGTACACATCGAGCGGGTCGGCGGGGCAGTCCAGGTCCAGGCGCTGGGAGAGCACCACCTGGAACACCTCCCCGTCCACGATCGCCTCCTTGGCGCGGACCACCCCGTCGAGGAAGTCGGCCTTCGGCGTGCGGAACCGCAGGTCCGGTTGCGGCCGGGAGTCGCTGACCACCAGCGGTTGGGCGGCCGTGGGGGCGGTGAGCGCCTCCTCCATCGCGTCCAGGCGTTCCACGGCGTCGGCGTACGCCTGCCCGGCACGGGCGGGGGTGCCGTCGAAGTTGATCGCGTTGGCGATCAGCCACACCGAGCCGTCGGCGTGGTCCACCGCGGCCAGGTCCCCCACCAGCCCCAGGCACACCTCGGGCAGGCCAAGTTCGTCCGGTGCGGCGGCCGGCAGCGTCGGTTCCCACTGGTGGATCACGTCCCACCCCAGGGAGCCCACCAGGCCGCCGGTGAGCGGGGGCAGGCCCGGGACGGCGGGGGTGTGCAGTTCGGCCAGCGCGGCGCGCAGGACGTCCAGCACCGGTCCCTCGGTGGGGATGCCCGCGGGGACGTTGCCCCGCCACCGGGCCCGGCCGGCGTGGCTGGTGAGCACCGCCTTGGCGGTGACGCCCACGAACGACCAGCGCGACCACACCCCGTCGGCGCCGGCGGACTCCAGGATGAAGGTGCCTTCCCGCCCGGCGCTGAGCTGGCGGTACAGGCCCACCGGGGTGACGTCGTCGGCCAGCAGTCTGCGCACCACCGGCACCACCCGCCGGGTGGCGGCCATGGTGAGGAAGTCGGGACGGGCGGGCCAGGTCAGCCCCCAGGGCAGCGGCGTGGGCGGCCCGGGACGTTCGGTGGTCATCCGGTCACCGCCTCCAGGCGGCCGCCGGCATCGAAGCAACTGTGCGCCCCGGTGTGGCAGGCCGCACCGTGCTGGTGTACCTGCACCAGCAGCGCGTCGCCGTCGCAGTCCAGTTCCACCGCCCGCACCAGTTGGATGTTCCCGGAGGTGTCGCCCTTGCGCCAGTACTCGCCGCGCGAGCGGGACCAGAAGGTGACCCGTCCGGTGGTCAGCGTGCGGTGCAGCGCCTCGTCGTCCATCCAGCCGACCATCAGCACCCGGCCGGTGGACTCCTCCTGGACCACCGCCGCCACCAGGCCGTGGTCGTCGCGTTTCAGCCGGGTGGCCACCTCGGCCGGTAGGGGGCTGGGGGGTTGCTCGCTCACCTGCTTATCCTCCCACGCCGGCGGGCGAAGGCCTCAACTGCTCTGCGTCACCCACGAGTCGTACATCTGCGCGTATCGGCCGCCGGCGCCCACCAGGTCGGTGTGGTGGCCCAGTTCCACGATCCGGCCGGCGTCGACCACCACCACCAGGTCGGCCGCCTCGGCGGTGGACAGCCGGTGGGCGATCGCCACCGAGGTCCGGCCGGCGGTCAGGGACGCCAGTGCGCGGTTGATCCGGGCCTCGGTGGCCGGGTCGACGGCGGAGGTCGCCTCATCGAGGACGAGCACGTCGGCGTCGGCCAGGTAGGCCCGGGCGATCGCGACCAGCTGACGTTCCCCGGCGGACAGCGACTCCCCGCGCTGACCGACCTGGGTGTGCACGCCGTCGGGCAGGGTGGCCAGCCACTCCCGCAGGCCGAGGTCGGCCATCGCCTTGTCCACCTCGGCGGAGCCGGCGGCGGTGCGTCCGTAGGCGACGTTGTCGGCGATGGTGCCGTCGAACAGGAACCCCTCCTGGGGCACGATCACCACCCGGTCGCGCAACTCCCCCAACCGGATGCGGCGCAGGTCCACCCCGTCCAGGGTGATGGTGCCGGTGGCCGGGTCCATGAACCGGGTCAGCAGTTTGGCCAGTGTGGTCTTACCCGAGCCGGTCTCCCCCACGATCGCCACGCGTGCCCCGGCCGGGATGGTCAGGTTGATGTCCCGCAGTACCGGGTCCCCGCCGGGATAGGCGAACTCGACGTCGGTGAACTCCACCGCCGCCGGTCCCCGGGGACCCAGCGGGGCAGGGTCGTCGGGTTCGGTCACGTCCAGGGGGGTGTGCACGATGGCGATCACCCGGCGCCAGCCGGCCACGGCGTTCTGCAGTTCGTTGAGCACCTCGGTGGCGTTCTGCACCGGGCCCACGAAGATCTGCACCAGGAACAGGAACGCCAGCAGGGCACCGGCGCTGATGCCCCCGTCCAGGCCCAGGAAGACCCCGGCCACGACCACTGCGGCCAGCGCGAGCTGGGAGAGCAGCACCCCGGAGGAGAACGCCAGCGAGGCGAGCGTCTGGGCGCGCACGGCGGCGTTGCGATGCTCGGCGATACCCCGTTCGATGCGGGTGCCGGTTCGTTCACCGGCACCGTAGGCGCGGATGGTGGCCGCGCCCACTACCGCCTCGGAGATCGCACCCAGTAGCGCCCCCATCCGCACCCGCACCTGCCCATAGGCGGCAGACAGGGCCTTCTGGGCGCGCGGGGCGAGCAGCATCATCGGGATGAACGCGGCCCAGACCACCAGGGTCAGCTGCCAGGAGTAGGCAACCATCACCACGGTGGCCCCGAGGATCTGCAGCGAGGACAGGATCAGCATCAGCCCGCCCCACTGCACGAACAGGGAGATGGTGTCCACATCGGAGGTGACGCGGGAGACCAGCGCCCCGCGCCGTTCGGTGTTCTGGGTCAGCGCGGACATGTCGTGGATCCGCCGGAAGGCCCGGACGCGCAACTGCGCCAGTCCCGCCTCGGCGGCGCGGAACAACCGCACGTTCACCCACGAGGTGCACGCTCCGGTGATCAGCAGGCCCACCGCGGCGATCGCGCAGAGCTGGAGTACCAGGGCCACGTCCACCCCGCCCTCGGCGAGGATCCCGGCATCGGTGGTGGTCTGCACGGCCAGGGGGACGATCAGCCGGCCCGCGGTGGCGATCAGGGCCAGCACGAGCGTGACGCCGATACCCTTGCGCATCGCCGGGGACAGCCGGATGCCTTCGGCGATGGTGCCGAACACACCCAGGTCGGAGGCCTCGGAGATGCGCGCGGACTGGGGCTTCGCTGCGGTGGTGGTGGCGGTCATGAGGCCTGCTCGCGTTGAACCTGGTAGGCGGTGACGATATCGCGGTAGC
>CALKWS010000073.1 GCA_938004115.1 uncultured Ruaniaceae bacterium | reverse complement strand
TCACGTCGAACACGGCGAAGGCGCTCAGGTCGATCATCGCCACCCGGTCGCGCAGGGCGAGGTGCTCGGCCTCGATGATCGGCGACCACCAGCGTGCATCCCACTCCGCGGTCCGCTCCGGCACCCGGTCGGCGTACTCCTCCAGCAGCGGTGCGTTGGACTCGTACCAGTGCGGCCGCTCCCAGCCGCCGGTCTCGAAGAACACCGCGCCGAGCTCCACCTCGCGGGGGTGGAACGGGCTGGTGCGCAGCGGGCGGTTGGTCAGCCACTGCTCGCGCGGGTGGGAGATGCCGTAGATCTTCGGGAAGCCTTCGGCGGCGCGGGCGCGCACGTGGCTGTCGGTGCGGGCATAGGGATAGAACCGGGAGATGTCGGCCCCGTGGAGGTCGATCTCCGTGCTGCCCTCGGTGAGCCACTGGGCCACCATGCGTCCGGCGCCGGGTGCCTCCTTGATCCACACCGCCGCGGCCGACCACAGCCCGGCCACCTCGGGCGTGCGGCCGAGCAGCGGACCGCCGTCGGGGGTGAGGGAGAGCAGGCCGTTGAGCGCCTTGCGCACCGTGACGTCCGGGCGGTCGAGCAGTCCGGGGAACAGTTCCCGGGCCTGGCGCAACTGGGGTTCGAAGTCCCGGGCCGTGAACGGGAAACTCGTGGGGGACTCCTGGTCTCCCGCACCGACGGCGGGGATCTCCACCGGGTGGTGCAGGATCGGGCGGTGGGCGTAGGAGCCGATCTCCAGGTCGGTGCCGCGCTGGCGCTCGTACATCTTGTTGTCCATGTCCCGCACCAGCGGGAAGCTCACCCATTGCCCGCTCCGCTCCAGTTCGGGGATCGGGCCCACGTCGATCATCTGGTGCACCGCGGGCGTCAACGGAATCCGGGCGCCGGCCAGCGCCGCCACCAGCGGGCTCCACACCCCGCACGCGATGACGACGGTGTCGGTCTCGATCGGGCCCCGGTCGGTGTGCACCTGCCGCACCCGGCCGCGGGTGACCTCGAAGCCGGTGACCTCGGTCCCGGCGCAGACGGTGAGCACGCCCAGCCGCTCGGCCCGTTCGCGCATGAGGGCACCGGCGGCCACCGGGTCCACGATCGCACCGGTCGGCGTGTAGAAACCGCCGATGAGCAGATCGGTGTTGCAGTACGGGACGAGCGCCTTGATCTCCTCGGGCGAGACCAGTTCGGCCTCCACGCCCCAGGAGCGGGCCGACGTCATCCGCCGCCGCAACTCCTGCATCCGTTCCTCGCTGCGTGCCACCTCGAGGCCCCCGCACATGGTCATCACCCCCAGGTCGGCGTACTGGCGCTGGGAGTCGAGGGTGAGGTCGGTGATCTCCTTGGAGTGGTCCACGGGGAAGACGAAGTTGGAGGCGTGCCCGGTGGAGCCGCCCGGGTCCGGCAACGGACCCTTGTCGAGTTGGACGATGTCGCGCCACCCGAGGTCGGCCAGGTGCCACGCCACCGAGTTGCCCGTCACCCCCGCTCCGATGACGACGACGTCCGCGCGCTCAGGCATCTTTGCCATGGGACCCTCCGCAATTCGCCGGCAGGCTGAGGTACACGTATACCAGCCGCCCGGGACGGTGGCCAGGCAGTGCCCGGAACCGGGCACGCCCGGCGACGCTCCGCCACTTGGTGCGCCCCCGGTCTGTATGCGCCCGCGGTATGCGCCCGTCGGCCGGTCTGCTGGTGCGCTCCCGGCGCCCCTGTGGGTGGATAGGACAGCAATCCGATGCAGGGAGAACAACGCGAACGGCCCGGGCCGGCAGGGAGGCATCGATGAACACAGCAGACGTCCAGGACGTGGACCTACTAGTGATCGGCGGCGGCAAGGCCGGGAAGTCGTTGGCCATGGACCGGGCCAGGGCCGGCTGGTCGGTGGTGATGGTGGAGCCGGACAAGATCGGCGGCACGTGCATCAACGTGGCCTGCATCCCGACGAAGTCGCTGATCGAATCGGCCCGCACGGTGCTGGCCGCGCGCCAGGCGGCACAGTTCGGCGTCGTCGCCGACGGCGAGCCGCACGTGGACCTGGAGTTGTTGCGGGACCACAAGAACGGCGTGGTGGACGGCATGGTCCAGGCGCACGTGCAGATGTTCCGGGACTCCGGGATGGACTTCGTGCTCGGCAGGGCCACGTTCACCGGCGAGCGCACCGCCCTGATCACCACCAACGACGGCGCCACCCGGTTGGTGCGCGGGCGGGATGTGGTGGTCAACACCGGCACCGCCCCCACCTGGCCGGACCTACCCGGGCTGGCGCAGGCGGGCGTGTGGGACACCGAGAGCATCCTGCGCCTGGAGCGCATCCCCGATTCCCTGCTCATCCTCGGCGGTGGCTATGTGGGCTGTGAGTTCGCCTCGATGTTCGCCGCGTTCGGCTCCCGGGTGACCCTGCTCCAGGGCGGCGGGCAGCTACTGCCCCGGGAGGACCCGGACGTGGCCGAGTACCTGGCCCGGGCGCTGACCGAGCAGGGCGTCCAGGTGCACCTGTCCGCGCGGGTCACCGCGGTGCACCGCGATGACGGCGTGGTGGTGGCCGACCTGGAGGACGGGCGCCGGATGCGCGGGGAGGAGATGCTGCTCGCCACCGGGCGCACCCCGGTGACCGACCATCT
>CALKWS010000072.1 GCA_938004115.1 uncultured Ruaniaceae bacterium | reverse complement strand
CCGAGTCGGTGGACGACCTGAACCTGCACGTGGGGTCGTTGGCCACCGCAGTGGTCAAGTCCACCACCGTGATCATCGAATCACCGCGGGAGACGCGGTGAGGCGCCCTCTGCGCGCCGTCGCCGCGGTGCTGACCGTGCTGATCCTGAGCTCGTGCGCCTCCGGAGCGGGTCAGGGCGGTCCCGGGGACGACGCGCCCGGGGAGGAGAGCGCGCCCGGAGAGGACGCGCCTGGCCCCACGGCAGAAGGCACCGGCGGGCGGGACCCCGCCCTGTCCGGTGACCTCACGGTGTTCGCGGCGGCGTCCCTGCACGGGGTGTTCGAGGACCTGGCCGCACAGTTCAGCACCGCCCGCCCGCAGGTGCAGGTGCGGTTCTCCTTCGCCGGCTCCTCCGACCTGGTGGCCCAGTTGGACGCCGGCGCCCCCGCGGACGTGCTGGCCACGGCCGATGAGTCGACCATGGCCGACGCCCTCGACGCCGGTTCGGTGCAAGACGAGCCGGTGGTGTTCGCGACCAACGCCCTCACCCTCATCACCCCGCAGGGGAACCCGGCTGGGATCACCGGCCCGGCCGACCTGGCCGGCGCCGACCTGGTGGTCTGCGCACCCCAGGTGCCGTGCGGCGCCGCCACCGCCCGGTGGGCCGCCAACCTGGACCTCACGCTGCATCCGGTCAGTGAGGAGGGGTCGGTCACCGACGTGCTCGGCAAGGTCACCTCGGGGCAGGCGGAGGCGGGCCTGGTGTACACCTCCGATGTCCGGGCCGCGGGTTCTGCGGTGGAGGTGATCGGCCTGCCCGGGGCCGACGACGTGGTGAACCGGTATCCGATCGCCGTCACCGCCCGCACCGAGCAGGCGGACCTCGCCCGGGCCTGGGTGGACTTCGTGCTCGGCCCCCAGGGGCGCGCGGCACTCACCGAGGCCGGGTTCGGCACGCCGTGAGTTCACGCGCCGGCGGCCTGCCCGGTTGGGCCTTCCTCCCCGCCGCCCTGGGTCTGCTGCTGATCGGGCTGCCGGCGGCCGGGATCCTGCTGGCGGTGCCGTGGTCACAGTTGCCCGCGCTGCTGACCTCCGAGGCATCCCTGGCCGCCTTGGGGCTGAGTCTGCGCACCTCGGTCACCGCCACCGCGCTGGCCGTGGTGCTCGGCGTCCCGTTGGCCCTGATCCTGGCGTGGTCACGCCTGCCCGGGGCCCGGGTGATCCGCACGGTGGTGCTGTTGCCGCTGGTGCTGCCGCCGGTGGTGTCCGGGTTGGCGCTGCTGACCACGTTCGGACGCCGTGGCCTGCTCGGGGAGTACCTGTCCGTGCTCGGGGTGGATATCGCCTTCTCCACCACCGCGGTGGTGCTCGCCCAGGCGTTCGTGGCGATGCCCTTCCTGGTGCTGTCCGTGGAGGGCGCGGCACGCGCCGCCGGGCGACGCCATGAGGTGATCGCCGCGACGCTCGGGGCCGGCCCGACGACGGTGCTGCGCCGGGTGACGATCCCGTTGCTCACGCCGGCGCTGGGCTCGGGCATCGCGCTGGCGTTCGCCCGCTGCCTGGGCGAGTTCGGTGCCACCCTCACCTTCGCCGGCTCACTGCAGGGGGTCACCCGCACGTTGCCGCTGGAGATCTACCTGCAGCGCGAGACCGACCCGCAGGCGGCGGTCGCGCTGTCGCTACTGCTCATCCTGCTCGCCGCGGTACTGGTGCTGCTGACCCAGCGGGTCCGGCCCGGTGCGGGGGCACGGTGATGACGCCGGCGCTGACGATCCGCGCAGCGGTCGACGACCGGGACGTGCGGGTGTCGATCGAGGTACCCCGGGGCCGGGTCGTGGCGCTCCTCGGGGCCAACGGTGCCGGCAAGTCCACGGTGCTGGGTCTGGCGGCGGGCCTGGTCCGGCCCAGCAGCGGCACCGTGCTGATCGGTGACCGGGAGGTGGCGGGAGGGCGGTGGGTGCCACCGCACCGACGGCATATCTCCCTGCTGGCCCAGGACCCCTTGCTGCTGCCGCACCTGGACGTCCTGGCCAACGTCGCCTTCGGTCCCCGTGCCACCGGTGCGGGACGCGAACGGTCCCAGCAGATCGCCCGCCGGCAACTGGAAGAGGTGGGTGCGGGGCACCTGGCCGACCGGCGGCCCCGGGAGTTGTCCGGGGGGCAGCAGCAACGCGTCGCGCTCGCCCGGGCCCTGGCACCCCGCCCCCAGTTGGTGCTCCTGGACGAACCGCTGGCAGCGCTGGATGTGCAGGCCGCGAGCGAACTCCGTCAGGTGCTGCGCACCGCGGTACGGTCCACCGGGCGCACCGCGGTCGTGGTGACACACGACCTGCTGGACGTGCTCGCGCTGGCCGATGACGTCGTCGTGCTGGACCGGGGCCGGGTGGCCGAGCAGGGTGCGACCACGCACCTGCTGACCCGCCCGCGCACCGACTTCGCCGCGCGGTTCGCGGGGGTGAACCTGCTCCTGGGCACCCGCCTGGACGAGGATGCGGTGCGTCTGGACGGTGGTGTGGTGATGCACGGACTACCGGACGGCCCGGGCCGGGTCGGCAAAGCAAACGTCGTGAGGATCATTCCTTTCGCCAAATGGACCACCATAGGGTCGGCACCGCGGCGGCCGCCACGTTCAGCCCGCGCGCAGTCGCGGTGCACCGCACCGAACCCGGGGGCAGCCCGCGCAACTCGATCGGGGTGCGTGTAGTGGGGATCGAACAGCAGGGCGAGTTGGTGCGCGTCCGCGGACGGAACGACGACGGGCTGCAGGTGGCCGCGGACATCACCCCGGCGTCGGTGACCGGGCTGGACCTGAGCATCGGCGAGCGGGTCACGTTCGTGATCAAGGCGGCCGAGGTGAGTATCTACCCGGCGTGAGCACCCCTTGGCCCAGGCTGCCCGGTCTCGGCCTCACATCACCGCCAGCCCGCCGATGACGATGACCAGGGCCACCAGGAGGATCAGCGTGACCAACAGCCCCGGACGGCGCAGCCCCCAGGGCAGCACCCGCCGGTAGTGCTCGGGAAGGTCGCCCACGGCACTGGGTTCGGCCAGCACCGTGACCTGCGCCCCGCCGCGCTCCTGGCGGCCGAGCAGAGCGTCCAGGTCGGTCAGGGGCCACTGGTTCCCGGGCAGGTACGCCACCCGATGACCCGCGGGGTCCATCAGGACGGTGGCGGCCTGCGGCTCCTTCTGGCCACGGACCTGCAAGGCCTGGAACTGCACCACCTCACGCACCGCCCCGGAGGTCAAGGACCGGCGGGCACCGAGGAACGGCCGGTAGGTGACGTGCCCGTGGGCATCGACCTCGAAC
>CALKWS010000071.1 GCA_938004115.1 uncultured Ruaniaceae bacterium | reverse complement strand
TTTGGGTCAGCGGTTCGGCGGTGGGCTTCTACGGGGACCGGCCCGGGGAGGTGCTCACCGAGGACTCCCCGCCCGGAGAGGGATTCCTGTCCGGGGTCACCCAACGGTGGGAGGCAGCCACAGGCGCGGCCGACGACGTGGCCCGGGTCGTGCATATCCGCACCGGCCTGGTGATGGCGGGCGAGGGGGCCCTCGCCCCGTTGCTGCTGGCCACTCGTCTGGGCGCCGGGTCCACGATCGGCACCGGGCGGCAGCGCTGGCCGTGGATCTCACTGACCGATGAGGCAAGGGCGATCGCCCACCTGCTCACCGAGTCGCAGCTGTCCGGGCCGGTGAATCTCAGCGGTCCCGATCCGGCGCCGTCCGTCGAGGTCACCCGGGCCCTGGCCCGGCAGATGCGCCGGCCGCACCTGTTCCGGTTGCCGGTGTGGCTACTGCGGGCCGTTCTGGGCGAGCCGGCCGAGGAGATGCTACTGCCCAATCAGCACGTGCTGCCCAAGCGGTTGCTGGCCGACGGCTTCCAGTTCCGGCACCCGACGGCGCAGGAAGCGGTGGCCGCGGCACTCGAAGGCTGAGTAGCACGAGCCACCTGGAACCAGACCGATACCTACCGCACCGACGGGTGGGCCGAGGAGGTCAGCGACCGGCGAGGAGCAGCCTGCCGCACCCGGACTGACCGCCTATGGGCAGGGCACCAGGATCAGGCGGCTGCCGCCGTACCAGGTGGACACATACCGGGTGCAGACTCCGCTTCCTGAGGAACCCGACCCTCCGCTCTGCGCCGGCGGCGCGGATTGCTGGGCGCGCTGTTCCGCGGCGCGGGCCTCCTCGGCCGCAATCCGGGCGCGCTCCTCCTCCGCCTCCCGCTCGGCGACCACGTGCTCGTGGCTGTCGCGCACGCCGTCGGCGCTCTCGATGTACACGATCAGACGTTCGGGAAGTGCGGCGATCCGGTCGGCCATCGCGGCCGGGTCGGGGTCCGCGCCCTCGCCCTCGGCAGGGCCACTGGCGGTGGTGATCTCCTCGCCGTCGGCTTCTTCCTCGCCGTCGGCCTCCTCGGTACCGGCTTCCTCGACGTCGGAACCTTCCCCGTCGTCCTCACCATCGACCGCCTGCCCGGTGCCGCCGTCCTCAGCGTCATCGCCCTGCTCACCACCGGCGGCCGCGTGCAACGTCAGGACGGCGTCCTCCTCGGCCTCGGGGTAGTCGGCCGCGATCGTCTCCGCCTGCTCGGGCAGGTCCGCGAGGAGCGCCAGCACCGCCGTCTCGGCACCCACCACCGCCGCATCGATCTCGGCATCGGCGGCCTGCAGCGACCCGGCCAGTTCCTGCAACTCGGTCACCGCCTCCTCGCTGGTGCGCGCAAGTTCCTCGCGCTCCTCGGCGGGCGCGGACCGGTACTGCTCCACGAACTCCCCGGAGGCGGGGTCGAACAGCGGGTCCACCCGGACGTGGGCCGCGGCCGGACTCGCCGTCGCCTCGGTGAGCACCGCGAGGGCGTCGGTGAACGCGACCTGTACCGCGTCGTCGAACAACTCTGGGCGCGACTGGAGCATCTCCTCGGAGGTCTCCAGGTCGGGCAGCCACGCCTGCCCCTCATCGATCCGCTCCAGGTGGGCGGCCAGAGCCGCCCGCGTGACCTGCTCCTGCGCCTGGACCTCAGCGAGGTAACCCTGGGCCTCCTCGATCAGCCGGTTGTTCCGCACGGTCATCACGCCCCAGGCGCCGGCGCCCGCGAGCACCAGCGCCACCACCGTGATCGACGCGATCACCAGCGGTCGTCTGGTCCTCGTCCTCACCGTGCCGTGATCGGCTCGATCATCCACCGCGCTGCCCTCCCCATAGTGCCCCCTGGCGCCTTCGCGTCGCAGGCCGACCTTAGCCCAGCAACGCCCCGATCGGTCCGCGGAGGAAGTAGAAGACGAACAGTAGCGAGGTGACCCACATCAGCGGGTGCACGTTGCGGATCCGCCCGGCCCCCACCTGGATCAGTACGTAGGCGATGAATCCGGCCCCCATGCCTGCGGCGATGGAGAAGGTCAGCGGCATCATGAGGATCACCAGGAACGCCGGGATCGCCACCTCGGCGCGCTTCCAGTCGATGCCGGCCACCTGGGCCATCATCAGGAAGCCGACCAGCACCAACA
>CALKWS010000070.1 GCA_938004115.1 uncultured Ruaniaceae bacterium | reverse complement strand
CGGATGTAGTACAGCGTCTTGATGCCCTTGCGCCAGGCGTAGATCTGGGCCCGGTTCAGGTCACGGGTGGTAACGCTGTCCTTGAAGAACAGGGTCAGCGACAGACCCTGGTCCACGTGCTGGGTGGCCGCCGCGTAGGTATCGATGATCTTCTCGTAGCCGATCTCATAGGCGTCCTGGAAGTACTCGATGTTGTCGTTCGTCATGTGCGGCGCGGGGTAGTAGACCCGGCCGATCTTGCCTTCCTTGCGGATCTCCACCGGGGCCGCGATCGGGTGGATCGAGGAGGTGGAGTTGTTGATGTAGGAGATCGATCCGGTCGGCGGCACCGCCTGCAGGTTCTGGTTGTAGATGCCGTGGGCCATCACCGAGGCCTTCAGTTCACGCCAGTCGTCCTGGGTGGGGATGTGCACCCCGGCATCGGCGAAGATCTGCCGCACCTTCTCCGTGGCCGGCTCCCAGACCTGGTCGGTGTACTTGTCGAAGTACTCCCCGCTGGCGTACTTGGAGTCGGCGAAGCCCTTGAACGCCTGGCCGCGCTCGATGGCGAGCTTGTTGGACTCGGCGATCGCGTGGAAGGCGACGGTGTAGAAGTAGATGTTGGTGAAGTCGATGCCTTCCTCGGATCCGTAATGGATCCGCTCCCGGGCCAGGTACCCGTGCAGGTTCATCTGTCCTAGGCCGATCGCGTGGGAGTCGTTGTTGCCCTTCTCGATCGAGGGCACCGAGTTGATGTGCGTCTGGTCGCTCACCGCGGTCAGCGCCCGGATCGCGGTGCCCACCGTCTTGCCCAGGTCCGGGGAGTCCATCGCCATGGCGATATTCAATGAGCCCAGGTTGCAGGAGATGTCCTTGCCCACGTGGGCGTAGGACAGGTCCTCGTTGTAGGTGGAGGCGGTGGAGACCTGCAGGATCTCGCTGCACAGGTTGGAGTGGGTGATCTTCCCGGCGATCGGGTTCGCCCTGTTCACCGTGTCCTCGAACATGATGTACGGGTAACCGGACTCGAACTGGATCTCGGCCAAGGTCTGGAAGAACTCCCGGGCCTTGATCTTCTTCTTCCGGATCCGGCCGTCGTCGACGAGGGCGTCGTACTCCTCGGTCACGTTGATCTCGGCGAACGGCTTGCCGTACACCCGCTCCACGTCGTAGGGGGAGAACAGGTACATGTCCGCGTTCTTCTTCGCCAACTCGAAGGTGATGTCCGGGATCACCACGCCCAGGGAGAGGGTCTTGATCCGGATCTTCTCATCGGCGTTCTCCCGCTTGGTGTCCAGGAACCGCAGGATGTCCGGGTGGTGGGCGTGCAGGTACACCGCCCCCGCGCCCTGGCGGGCGCCGAGCTGGTTGGCGTAGGAGAAGGAGTCCTCGAGGAGCTTCATCACCGGGATCACCCCGGAGGACTGGTTCTCGATCTTCTTGATCGGGGCCCCATACTCGCGGATGTTGCTCAGCAGCAGGGCCACGCCACCGCCGCGCTTGGACAACTGCAGGGAGGAGTTGATCGCTCGGGCGATCGACTCCATGTTGTCCTCGATGCGCAGCAGGAAGCAGGAGACCGGCTCCCCGCGCTGCTTCTTGCCGGAGTTGAGGAACGTCGGGGTGGCCGGCTGGAACCGCCCGGAGATGATCTCGTCCACCATGTTGCGGGCGAAGTCCTCATCGCCCGCGGCCAGGGTGAGGGCCACCATCACCACCCGGTCCTCGAACCGCTCCAGGTACCGCTTCCCGTCGAAGGTCTTCAGGGTGTAGGAGGTGTAGTACTTGAAGGCACCGAGGAAGGTCTTGAACCGGAACTTCTTGGCGTAGGCGTAGTCGAACAGGCTCTCGACGAACTCGAAGGAGTACTGGTCCAGTACCTCGGTCTCGTAGTAGCCGTTCTCCACCAGGTAGTCGATCTTCTCCTTCAGGTTATGGAAGAAGACCGTGTTCTGGTTGACGTGCTGCAGGAAGTACTGCCGGGCGGCTTGTTTGTCCTTGTCGAACTGGATCTTGCCGTCCGGCCCGTACAGGTTGAGCATCGCGTTGAGGGCGTGGTAATCCATCGCCGGCTCGTCGAGCACAACCTCGTCATGTGTCAGTGTCGCTGCCAAAACTCGTCCAATCCCTCGCGGACGCGGTGCACGTCCTCAGTGGTTCCAAGAAGTTCGAAGTTGTAGAGGTGGGGCACCTTGCACTTGGCCGAAATGACCTTGCCGGCCAGGCAGAAGGCGCTGCCGAAGTTGGTGTTGCCCGCCGCGATCACGCCCTTGATGAACGACCGGTTGTGGGGGTCGTTGAGGAACTTGATCACCTGCTTGGGCACCGCGCCCTTGGGTGTGCCGAAGCCGTAGGTGGGGGTGATGAGCACATACGGTTCGTCCACGCTCAGCGGTTCATCGCCGCGGCGCATCGGGATGCGCTTGGCGGGCATGTCCAGGCGTTCGACGAATCGGCGTGTGTTCTCCGAGATCGAGGAGAAGTACACGATGCTGCTCACCGGGTGTGTCCTCTCGGGTGGTGCGGACCGGCTCGAACGACGCGATGAGCCGGTGGTGGCGGTGTCGATAGCAGAACCGCCCGGCCGGCGGATGCTCAGCGGGCGGTCTGCATGGCGGGGGTTTCCGGTTAGGCGATGGCGGCCTGGGAGGAGGCGCCGGCGGCCAGCGCCTTGATCTTGTCCGGCCGGAACCCGGACCAGTGGTCACCGTCGGCGAAGACCACCGGGGCCTGCTGGTAACCGAGGGACTTGACCGTCTCCAGAGCCTCCGCATCGGCGCTGATGTCCACGATGGTGTACTCCAGCCCGTACTTGTTCAGCGCCCGGTAGGTCGCGTCACACTGCACACATGCCGGCTTGCTGAAAACTGTGATGCTCATCGGCTTCCCCTCTCTCGGTGACCGCTACGCGGCGGCTAGGACTGGCGATTCTGCCATAGACAACGCTCGTGTAACTACACGGATGTTGTTCACGCAAACACTACACCTTGTGGTCGGCAAGATACGAGGACCCTAGGTGTTGTGTCGCGTGTCTCGGCGCGTCGCGGTACTGGGCGTGTCCTCCACACCCGCACCGACCCTGCTTGTGGATGACGAGGGCGAACCTGTGGACAGTGTGTGCGCGACCTTGTGCACATCGTTGCCAGGGCAACGATCCGTGCTCGTCGTCCACATCCACAGCCAGTCGCCGCACGCCGAACGAATTTCTGGATCCACCGCTCTGTGCACAGGCCCCTCCCCTATCCACAGCGCTGCGACACGCCGCGTGCGTTCTGGGCCAAGGCGCTTGCATCGGTACCGCCTCCTCGCACGAGCCGGGTTGCGTCGTCGTTCTCAGCCTGCCACCGAGCACTGACACTCCCGGGCCCGGGAGAGCGCCGAGGGGGATGAAGCGCCGGGCGACCGCTCCGGCGCCGGTCAGACCGTGGCGAGGGCGCCGAGGATGGCGGTCAGGGAGTCCTTGGCGTCCCCGAACAGCACCTGGGTGCGCTCGGCGAACAGCAACTCGTTGTCGATGCCGGCGAATCCGGGGCGCATGGATCGTTTGAGGAAGACGACCTGGCCGGCACGGTCGGCGTCGATGATGGGCATGCCGTAGATCGGGGCCCTGGTGTCGCTGCGGGCGGCGGGGTTGACCACGTCGTTGGCGCCCACCACGATCACCACGTCGGTGTTGGGCATCGAGGGGTTGATGTCACCGGCCTCGATGAGCAGGTCGTAGGGCACGTTCGCCTCGGCGAGCAGCACGTTCATGTGCCCGGGCATCCGGCCGGCCACCGGGTGGATCCCGTACACCGCGTCCACGCCCCGCTCCCGCAGGGAGGTGACCAGTTCCGCCACGGCGTGCTGGGCCTGGGCCACCGCCAACCCGTAACCGGGGACCACCACCACCCGGCGGGCGTAGGCCAGCGTGATGGCCACGTCCTCGGCCTGCGCCCTACGCACCGGGCGGTCGGAGGTATCGGTGGCTCCCGCCGTCGTGCCCCGCAACGCGCCGAACAGGATCCCGGTGACCGACCGGCCCATCGCCCTGGCCATCGCGCCGGTGAGGATGGACCCGGCGGCGCCCACGAGCGTGCCGGACACCAGCAGCAGCGTGTTGCCCATCGCCCAGCCCGAGGCCGCGACCGCCAACCCGGTGAGCGCGTTGAGCAGGGAGATCACGATCGGCACGTCCGCCCCGCCCACCGGCAGCACCAGGAGCACCCCGGCGGCCAGGGCGAGCACGGCGGTGAGCACCCCGGCGCCGACGTCGGCGGTGACGGCCACCCACACCGCGGCCGCGAGGCCGGCCAGCACCACCACCGCCATCGCGATCCCCGCGGCCGGCAGCACCACCGGACGGGAGGTCATCAGCCCCTGGAGTTTGGCGAACGTGACCATCGACCCGGACAGGGACGCCGACCCGGCCACGATCCCGAACGCGGTGGCCACCTGCGCCGCGGTGCCGGCGGGCACCTGCACGGTGAGGGCACCGGGCACTCCCACGGCGGTCTCGGTGAGTTCGATGAGCCCCACCAGCGCCGCCGCCCCGCCCCCGACGCCGTTGAACAGGGCCACCAGCTGGGGCATCTGGGTCATCTTCACCCGCTGGGCGGTGGGGATCGCCAGCGCCGCACCCACGGCGATGGCCGCCAGCACCACGATGAGGTTGACCGAGGTGAACTCGGTGGACAGCAGCACCACCACCACTGCGATCACCGCACCGGCGATGCCCAGCACGTTCCCGCGGCGGGCGGTGCGGGGGTGGGACATGGCCTTCAGCGCCAGGATGAACAGCACCGCGGCGGCGAGGTAGGCCAGCGCGGTCACGGTGGGCGGGAGCAGGTTCATCGGGCTACTCCCCCGCCGCCGGCGGCCCGGGGTTCGGCGCACCTGGGGTGGGTGCGCCCGGGGTCCGCGGACCTGGAGCCGGTGCACCCGGGGCGGGCGCGGCTGGGGCCGGGCGCGGCGGGGCGGAGAACATCCGCAGCATCCGCCCGGTGACCCAGAACCCGCCGACCAGGTTGACGGTGGCCAGCACCACCGCGAGCGCCCCGACCACGGTGGTGAGCCAGTGCTGGGAGTGGGCGGTGACGATGATTGCGCCCACCAGGATGATGCCGTGGATGGCGTTGGCCCCGGACATCAGCGGGGTGTGCAACGTGGTGGCGACCTTGGAGACCACCTCGAACCCGACGAACG
>CALKWS010000069.1 GCA_938004115.1 uncultured Ruaniaceae bacterium | reverse complement strand
GCCGCCTACGCCGCCCGGGCCGGCCTGCGCTGCGCCGTGATCCTGCCGGCCGGGAAGATCGCCGCCGGCAAGCTCGCCCAGGCCATCGTGCACGGCGCGGACCTGCTCGCGGTGGACGGCAACTTCGACGACTGCCTGCGGATCGTGCGCGACCTGGACCGCTCCTACCCGGTGGCGCTGGTCAACTCGGTGAACCCGCACCGCCTGCAGGGGCAGAAGACCGCGGCGTTCGAGGTGGTCGACGCCCTGGGCGATGCGCCCGACATCCATGTGCTGCCGGTGGGCAACGCCGGCAACATCAGCGCCTACTGGATGGGTTACCGCGAGTACGCCGCCGACGGCCTGGCCACCCGCACCCCGGCGATGTGGGGCGTGCAGGCCGAGGGGTCGGCGCCGCTGGTCAAGGGCGAGGTGGTGGAGCATCCCGAGACGGTGGCCACCGCGATCCGGATCGGACATCCCGCCTCCTGGGACCTGGCGGTAGCAGCCCGCGACGAGTCCGGGGGCCGGATCGATGCCGTCACCGACGCCCAGATCCTCACCGCTCAGGAACTGCTCGCCCGCGATGTGGGCATCTTCGTGGAGCCGGCGTCCGCGGCGAGCGTGGCCGGACTGCTGGCCCACGCCGAGGCAGGCCTGGTGCCCGCCGGGGCGCAGGTGGTGTGCACCGTGACCGGCAACGGCCTGAAGGACACCGCCACCGCGCTGGGGGACCAGGAGGTGGACCCGCCGGTGATCGGCCCGGACACCGCGGCCGCGGCCGATGCCCTGGGGTTGGCCTGAGCCGTGCGACTGGTGCGCGATGAGGCGAGCGTGCAGGTCCCGGCCACCTCGGCGAACCTCGGCCCGGGATTCGACGCATTCGGCCTGGCGCTCGGCATCTACGACGAGGTACGGGTCCGGGCCACCGCCGGCGCCACCCGGGTGCAGGTGGCCGGCGCGGGCGCCGGCGAAGTGCCCGACGGCGAGGATCACCTGATCGTCCGGGCGATCCGGGTGGCCCTGGACCACGTCGGCGCTCCCCAGGCCGGGCTGGAACTGCGTTGCCAGAACGCCATTCCGCACGGGCGAGGGCTGGGTTCTTCCGCGGCCGCGGTGGTCGCCGGCCTGGTCGCCGCTCGCGCGCTGATCTCCGAACCGGAGGCTCTGGACGATGCGGTGGTGCTGCAACTGGCCACCGAGTTCGAGGGGCACCCGGACAACGCCGCACCGGCTCTGCACGGCGGAGCCACCATCGCGTGGCTGGAGGAGGGGCGGGCCCGCGTGGCCGCGGTCCCGCTGGACCCGGAACTGGAGGTCACCCTGCTCATCCCGCAGTCCACGCTGCGCACCTCCCGGGCGCGCACCGCACTGCCGCGCACGGTGCCGCACACCGATGCGACCATCACGGCCGGGCGCGCCGGGCTGCTCACCCTGGCCCTGGGCGGGCGTCGGGACCTGTTGTTCACCGCGACCCAGGATCTGCTGCACCAGCCCTACCGCGGAGAGGTGATGCCGCAGAGCGTGCAACTGCTGGACCAGCTGCGCGCGGCCGGGGTGCCGGCGGTGATCTCCGGTGCCGGCCCCTCCCTCCTGGTGTTCGGCCGGCTGAGCGCCGAGCAACTGACCGCGATGCCCGCCGGCTGGCGGGTGCGCCATCCCACCATCGATCGGGGCGGAGCGGTGCCGCGCCAGTGCTAGGCTGGCACCGCACCCTCGGGTGGGCGTGGAGTCGCCCCCGATGATCAGGGTGCGCCAATCCCGTTCCAGGCGCTGACCGCCGTGCTCCGGCCGGCGGCGATGCTCCTGGCTTCCTTTGCACTGTCCGGCTGACTCCCATGCTCGGGCCGCCCGGGCCCACTCCTCGAGGGGAAGGAACCTCGTGACCGACACCACGAACGCCGCCGGTGGCGACCTCAGTTCGCTCAAGGTTGCCCAGTTGCAGCAGATCGCCGCCCAGTTGGGGATCAAGGGCGCCCGGCGGATGCGCAAGAGCGAACTGATCGACGCGCTGCGCGCGGGTCAGGGCGGCCAGCAGCAACCCCTGGACCTCAGCACGCCCGCGAAGGGCGATGGCGATGCTGGAGGCGGCGCTGCGACGAGCGACGACGCCGAGAACGGCGACGCGGCGCGCCGGGACAAGCCGGCACGCGGCGGGCAGGCGACCGGTGAGCGCGACGCCGAAGCCGGGCAGGGTCCCGGCCAGACGGCGCAGCGCGACCGGTCGGGTAAGGGCGACCGGCCGACCAAGGACCAGCCGGCCAAGGGCAGTACGGGCGCCGA
>CALKWS010000068.1 GCA_938004115.1 uncultured Ruaniaceae bacterium | reverse complement strand
CCCACCCCGCCCACGACTGCACCGAACAGCACCGCACCGGTGCCCATGCCCGCGTCGTAGGCGAAGTTCCACACGGTACTGGCCAGGCCGTGGCGCCCCGGACCGGCCCGGTTCATGATCGCCACCAACGAGTCGTTCTGGGCCGCCCCCAGGCCGAAACCGAAGACGGCGGCACCCACCACTACCCACCAGGTGCTGAACCCACCGGCGGTACCCAGGGCAACCCCGGCCATACCCAGGCCGCCCAGCAATGTGCCGGGCAGCACCAGCCGTCCGGGCTGCATGTAACTGCCCACCACGCCCGCACCGAACCGCCCGGCGATCATCGCGGCCGGGGCCGCGAACAGCGCCAGGGACACCATGGCGGCATCGGCTATGGCCAGCGGCAGGAACGTGTTCACGGCGCCCAGCGCCATGGTGAGGGTGAAGAAGGCCAACGCCGGGCGGATCAGCGGGCCGAGCACCCCGAGCACCCCGGACCGCTCGGCTGCAGGTTCGGCGCGCGGCTCGTCGTCGAGCAGGTCGGTGGCGCCGGCGGCGGTGTGGTCGCCCTCCGACTCGGGGTCGAGCAGTTCCGACCCCGCGGCGGGCCCTGGACGCTCATCGGCGGACCTGCCGCCGGCGCTGAGCATCGAGGCCAGCACCATCCCCACCAGCGCGAACACGGTGGCGGCGATGAACACCGGCGTGAACGACCACTGCTGCACCAGCCACACCGACGCGGGCAGGGCCGCCACCATCGGTATCCCCGTGCCCAACCCGTGGATCCCCAGGGCCCGGGCCAGCAGATGGGCGGGGACGATCTCGGCCACCAGCGCACTGGCCGCCACCACCAGCAAACCGAACCCGATACCGCGGGCCGCGGAGATCACCAGCACGGGTCCGAGTTGGTCCGAGAGCAGGTAGAAGGGCGTGGGCACCGCCATGATCAGGGCCCCGGCCGCAAAGATCTGCCGCAACGTATAGCGCTTGAGTACCGGGCCCATGCTCAGTTGGGTGGCCGTGGTGGCAGCCATCATCGCTCCGGTGGTGGCCCCTACCCCAGCGCCCGAGCCGCCGCCCGCAGCCGCCCAGAGTGGCACCACCGACATCAGCGGGGCGAAGTTGCACAGCGCCGTCACGGTGGCCAGCATCAGCAGCACGAAGTCGCGCCGCGGGATGCGAGAGGCCGCGGGCTCACTCATGCCGCGGCCCCAGGGCCGTCCCCGCAGCAGCCGAGCGCGGCCGCGGAGCACGCCACCAGATCCGCATCCAGCACCGCACGCCCCGCTCTCACCTGGTCAGCACCTCCTCTTGGAGGATCGCATAGTCCAGTCGAGCAACGCGAAGCGGTCAGCGGTCAGCGGTCCCGAAATTACTGCGCGTACGCGGCGTCGGTGCGCCAGCCCCCACGGCGGTAGGCGGGCGTACCCAGGGCCAGCACCAGCACCGCCACCACCATCGCCCCGGCGATCACCAGCGCCATGGACAGCGCCGAGACGCCGAACACCCCGGTCAGCGGGGCCACGATGCCGGCCACCCCGAACTGGGACACCCCGATCAGCGCGGCCGCCGAACCGGCCCGGTCCCCGTGCCGGGCCAGCGCCGAGGCCGAGGCGTTCGGGGTGACGAAGGCGTTCACGCCCATCAGCAGCCACAGCGGCGCGAGCAGCCCGGCCAGCCCGCCCAGGTCGAACCCGGCCACCACCACCATGGCCAGCGCCAGGGTCATCGACACCGGCAGCGCCAGGCGCAGGATCCGCACCGGGGAGAACCGACGCACCAGGTGGGCATTGGTCTGCGACCCGATCACCATGGAGATCCCGTTCAGCGCGAACAGCAACGCGAACTGGTTCTCACTAAGCCCGTAGGCCTCGCGGATCACGAACGGGGAGGCGGCCACGTAGGCGAACACCGCCGTCATGGTCAGGCCCGGGAGCAGGGCGAGCGCCACGAACTGCCGGTCGCGCAGCAGCGCCCCGTAGGAGCCGAGCACCGATAGCGGAGACCCGGTGGTCCGGCGCACGGTGGGCAGGGTCTCGGGCAGGAACCGCCACACCACCACCAGCAGTCCCAGCCCGTACAGGGCCAGCGCCAGGAACACCGCGCGCCAGTTCCAGATGTTCGCCAGGAACCCGCCGATCGAGGGCGCCAGCAGCGGCGCCAGGCTGATCACCAGCATCAACCGGGACAGCACGGCGGAGGCCTCGGAGCCGGTGAGCCTGTCCCGGATCACCGCCATCGCCACCACCGCCGCGGCGGCGTTGCCCACCCCCTGCAGGATGCGCAGCACGATCAGGGGCGCCACGTCCAGCATCAGTAGGCAGGCCACCGAGGCCGCGATGTGCACCGAGATGCCGATCATCGCCGGCGCCCGGCGCCCGTACCGGTCCGAGAGCGGGCCGATCACGAACTGCCCCAGCGCCCCGCCGATGAGGGTGGCGGTGATGGTGAACTGCACCGCGGCCTCGCCGGCGCCCAGGTCGCGGCCCACCTCCGGCAGGGAGGGCAGGTACATGTCGGTGGTGAACGCTCCCAGGGCCACCATCAGCCCGAGCAGCAGCACGAACTTGACCGTCCACATCTTGCTGCGCGGGGTGGGCAGGGGCACCGGCCGGCGCACGGTGGGCGGCGCCGGCGGGCCGGAGGAGACGATGGGCG
>CALKWS010000067.1 GCA_938004115.1 uncultured Ruaniaceae bacterium | reverse complement strand
TCGCTACCGGTCGGCGCGCGGGCCACCGCGTCGGCGCCACCCGCGGGGGGCATTGACCAGGCCCTCGTCCACCAGGGCCTCGGAGACCTCCTGGGCCAGTTCGCGGCGCACCATGCGCCGCTGCGCCCGCAGGATCTGGTTACGTCTCACGCGGAACTCCCGCACGATCGAGATCGCCATCAGGATCATCACCAGCGAGAACGGCAACGCGATGGTGATGGCGGTGTCCTGCAACGCCCCGAGCGCCGATCCCTGCAGTCCGGGGTCGCCGCCGGCTGCGGCCAGGCCCGCCAGTAGCAGCGCCATGGCCACCAGCCCCTCGATGATTGACCACGTGACCCGGCTCCACTTGGGCGGTTCGACCATACCCCCGGAGGAGAGCATGTCCACCACCAGCGATCCGGAGTCGGAGGAGGTGATGAAGAACATCGCGATGAGCAGGATCGTCAGGCCCGCGACCACGGTGCCGCCGGGGAAGCTCTGCAGGAAGGTGAACAGCACGCCCTCGGTGTCCACCGCCCCGTCGGTGATCAGGCCGCCGGCCCCGTTCTCCTCGTACTGCAGCGCGCCGCCCCCGAGCACGGTGAACCACAGGATGGAGAACAGCGCGGGCACCAGCAACACCCCGAGTACGAACTCGCGCACGGTGCGGCCCCGGGAGATCCGGGCGATGAACACCCCTACGAACGGTGCCCAGGAGATCCACCAGCCCCAGTAGAACGCGGTCCACAGCCCCTGCCACTCCAGCCCGGCGCTCCCGGTGGCGGCGGCGGTGTCGAAACTCAGGCTGATGAACGAGGCCACGTAGGAGCCGATGCCCTCGACGTACTGACGCAGGAAGTACAGCGTGGGGCCGAGCACGAAGACGAAGCCGAGGAGGCCGATGGCCATGCCCATATTGATGTTCGACAGCCACTTGATGCCGCGGCCCACACCCGAGACCACCGAGGCGATGGCGGCGGCGGTGATCACGCCGATCAGCACCACGTACACCAGGGCGAGCGGTGAATCGGCATCCAGCACGTCCATGAACGTCAGCCCGGCGGCGATCTGCATCACGCCCAGGCCCAGGGAGGTGGCCACTCCGAACACGGTGCCCACCACGGCGATCACGTCGATCGCGTCCCCGGCCCAGCCCTTGACCCGGTTGCCCAGCAGCGGCTGGACGGTCCAGCGCAGAGAGATCGGGCGGCGTTTGACGTGTACCGCGTAGGCCACCGCGAGCCCGACGACGACGTAGATCGCCCAGGGGTGCAGCCCCCAGTGCAGGAAGGACACCACCAGGGAGAGTTCCGCGGCGCCTCCCACATCGTTCTGCGGGGCGCCGATGATCCCGTAGGCGTCGGTGGTGGCGAAGTGGTTCAACGGTTCGGCCACGCCCCAGAACACCAGCCCGATGCCCATCCCGGCGGCGAACAGCATGGCCAGCCAGGAGGTCAGGGTGAACTCGGCCTTGTCCTCCTCGTCGCGGGCGAGCTTGATGTCGCCGTAGTGGCTCAGGCCCACCCAGAGCGAGAAGATGACGAAGGCGACCACGATCAGCGCGTAGTACCAACCGACACCCTGGATCACCACCTCGCGGATGACACCGAGGGTCTCTCCGGCCTGCAGTGGGAAGAGCACCGCGGCGATCACGAACGCCAGGATGATGCCCAACGCCGGGAAGAACACCCGCGGTTGGATGCTGGTGTACCAGGGTCGGGACGGATCGTGAACGGGCGGGGCGATCTCCTCGTCCTCGTCCGCTCGGGATAGTGATGTCGTCGACACGTGCGTTCCCTCCTGGTGCTCGTCCCGCC
>CALKWS010000066.1 GCA_938004115.1 uncultured Ruaniaceae bacterium | reverse complement strand
CCCGCAGGACACCCCGGACAGGGCCCCGGCACCGAGCAGCAGGTGCCACGCCGTCGGGACCTGCGGGAGTCGTTCCTGCGCACCGAGCAGGTCGAGGCACCGGCCACCACGGGGGTGCGTGGCGCGCTGGGTAAGATCGGTATCCGCACCTCCCCGAGCGCTGCCGAGCGGGCCATGCGGGCGGACATCAACGCCGTCTCCCAGCACTGGCCGGGTGTGCGCACCATCGCGGTGGTCAACGGTAAGGGCGGGGCGAACAAGACGCCCACCACCGCGTTGCTGGCGGCGGTGTTCGCCCGGAACTCCGGGGCAGCCACGCTGGCGTGGGACAACAACGAGACGCGCGGCACCCTGGGCTGGCGCACCGAACAGGGTAAGCACGAGGCCACGGTGCAGGACCTGCTGCCCCAGGGTGACGCGCTGCTGGACCCGGCCGCGAAGGCCGGGGACATCTCCCACTTCGTGCACCACCAGGCGGCGGACAAGTACGACGTGCTGCGGTCCAATCCCAACGTGCTGTCCGCCGAGCAGCGCCTCACCGGCGATGACGTGGACCTGGTGCACGACGTGGCCGGCCGCTACTACCGGCTGATCTTCATCGACTCCGGCAACGACGAGTCCGCCGACCACTGGCTGCGGATGATCGACAAGGCCGACCAGTTGGTGGTGGCCACGATCGCCAAACCCGAGCACGCCGAGGCCGGGGCGCTGTTACTGGAGGCCCTGGCACAGCGCGAGGAGCGCTCGGCGCACCTGGCACGCAACGCCGTGGTGGTGGTCTCCCAGGCCCGGGAGAAGGACGCCAACCCCTCGGCGAAACAGATCGCCGACGGGTTCGCCGGCTGGGTGCGCGAGGTGGTCACCATCCCCTACGACCGGGCGATGGTGGAGTCGGTGCTGCACTACGACGCCCTGGCACCGGCCACGCAGCGGGCCTGGCTGCGCGCGGCAGCCGCGGTGGCGGGCGGCCTGTGACGCAGGCCGGCCGTCGGTTCCCCTCGCCGGGCACGGACGCAGCGGAGTCGGCACCGTGATCGAGATGTCCCGGGAGGCGTTCGAGGAGGCCGTCGCCGACGGGCTGGACCTGGTTCCCGCCGAACTGACCGCGCTGATGGACAACGTGGTGGTGCTGGTGGAGGACGAACCGCCCCCGGACGCCGGCGATCCCGATCTGCTCGGCCTGTACGAGGGCGTGCCGCTGACCGAGCGCGGGGAATGGTGGGCCGCGGGGTCGCTGCCGGACCGCATCACCATCTTCCGCAACCCCACGCTCCGGTTCTGTACCAGCGAGGAGCAGGTGGCGCAGGAGGTGGCCGTGACCGTGGTGCACGAGATCGCCCACCACTTCGGCATCGACGACGACCGGCTGCACGAACTCGGCTGGGGATGAGCCGTCCCGGCGCCCGGGACCAGGGGTCCGGGGCTCAGGGGGTGTGCTGGCGCGCCTGCCAGGCGCTGGTGACCATCTCCTGCAGGCTGTGCCGCATCCGCCAGCCCAGGTCCCGGGCGGCCAGTTGGCCGTCGGCCACGATCCGCGCCGGGTCCCCGGGACGCCGGGGTGCCTCCACCGGCTGGAAGTCGATGCCGGTGCCCGCAGCCATCGCCGCCATGATCTGACGCACCGACACCCCGGTGCCGCTGCCCAGGTTGTAGACCGGCTCCAGGTCCCCGCCGTCGGCGAGGGTGCGGGCCGCGTGCACATGGGCGTCGGCGAGATCGGAGACGTGGATGTAGTCGCGCACGCAGGTGCCATCGGGCGTGGGGTAGTCGGTGCCGTTGATCTGCGGGGTGCGGCCCTCGCTGAGCGCCTCCAGCACCAGCGGGAACAGGTTGTGCGGTGAGGTGTCGGGCAACTCCGGGCTACCGGAGCCGACGACGTTGAAGTACCGCAGCGAGGTGTGGGCCAGGCCGGTGGCGCGCGCCTGGTCGGCGATCAGCCACTCGCCGATGAGTTTCGACTCCCCGTACGGTGACTCCGGCCGGGTGGGGGTGGCCTCGGTGACCCGTTCGACGTCCGGGGTGCCGTACACCGCCGCGGAGGAGGAGAAGACCACCCGCTCCACCTGGGCCCGGGCCATCGCCTCCAGCACCGAGATCGTGCCGGTGACGTTCTGGGTGTACGTGTGCAAGGGACGCTGCACCGAGACCCCGGCGTACTTGAACCCGGCCACGTGGATCACCCCGTCGACCCGGTGGTCGGTGAGCGCGCGGTGCACCGCGGCGGTGTCCAGGATGGAACTACGGACGAACGGCACATCGGAGGGCACGAATCGTTCGTACCCGGTGGACAGGTCATCCAGCACCACCGCGCCCATGCCCTGGGCGGTCAGCGCGCGCACCACGTGAGCGCCGATGTAACCGGCGCCGCCGGTGACGAGCCAGGTCACCGCGATGACCCCGCGCCCAGGGCGAAGGAGGCGTCGTCGCGGGTCGGGAGTTCGGCCTCATCGACGTCGTGGCGGGGGGCGCGGATCAGTGACATCGTGGCCCACCCCTGGCTGAGTTCGTGGGCATCGGTGCCCTCGGGGAACCGGGCCGGAGGTTCCTGCCCGTCCTGCATGTGCGCGAACAGGATCTGGCGCACCGAGCGATCCACCGTGTCCGGCAGGGTGCCGAACGTGGCCAGTTCCGTGGCCCGCAGACCGCGCAACCGCTCCAGCGGCAGGTCCGGGACGTTCACGTTCAGGACCCGGCCGTCCTGCGGGTGGGTGGTGAGCCACTCCAACGCTTCGCGGAGCACCGGATAGGCGGTCTGCCAGTGTTCGGGACGGAAGGAGGACATCGACGCCGCCAGTGCCGGGATGCCCTGGGCGGCGGCGGACAGCGCCGCGCCCACGGTCCCCGAGTGCACCACGGCGGGGCCGATGTTCGGCCCCAGGTTGATGCCGGAGAGCACCAGGTCCGGCCGCGGGCCGAATGCCTCCAGCCCGGCGGCATAGACGATCGCGGCCGGGCTGGCGTGGACCGCGAAGGATTCCACCTCCGCGTCCAGGCCCGGGGGCCTGCCCGGGGAGGTGATCAGCCGCGGATCGTCGCGGGTGGGGCCATCGGGGTAACTGGGCGCGTTGTTCACGTTCTCCGCACTCAGGGCCGCGCTGTACCCGGAGTACTGCCGGTTCGGCGCGGCCACGATCACCTCGTGCCCGGCTTCCTGGGCCAGGTCCGCCAGGACGGTCAGTCCCCGGGAGGAGACACCGTCGTCATTGGTGATCAGCACGCGCATCGGTTACGTCCCTTGTCCTAGTTCTGGCGGTAACTCGTCACCCGGTTCGCCGTTACCCGATCCCCATTGTGCCGGTCGGCATCAGCGGAATCGAACCCGGTGCGATCACTCGGGCCTGCCCCGCGAGGCTGATCGTCCCGATCGCACCTGCACGTCCTGCTCCCACGGCTCCACACCGCCGGGAACCACCCGGAACAACGGGTGAGCCGCCACCGCCGCGCCCGAGCCCAGCGTGGCCAGCCGGCCGGGGTCGCGAACGCGCAACTTCGACGCCAGATGGGCGTGCTCGAAGGCGAGTTGCCCCTCGGTGACCTCGATCGGTGGCGCGGTTGCGTCGTCGTCGGCGATGATCCGGGTGCGGTCGAACCGGTAGTCACGGGCGTCCGCCTCCGCGGCCACGTGCCGCAGGTAGACACCCACGCTGGCCAGCGGATCGGCGCAGGCGCGAAACCGCTGCAACTGCGGATGGTGCCGGTACCCCTTGGTACGGCCGGCCAGCACGGCCTGGGCCAGCAGCGCCTCTCGCCAGCACGCGACCAGGCCCTGCCGGTCCAGGTACCTCGGGTGGAGCGACCACAGGCGCACCGGTTCATCCTCCCACGGGTGCGTCGGGCGGATTCCGAGTGACTATGCCGGGGCGGCGAAGTATCGAGCAAGATGCTGCTGGCCGGCGCGGGTGAGGCGCACCGCACGCGGCCTGGACCCGCGGGCCAGCCACCTGCGATCGAAGAACTCGGTGAGGAGTTGCGCGCCGAGCAAGCCACCCAGATGCGGTCGGCGTTCGGTCCAGTCCAGGCATCGTCGGGCTCGCTCGCGCCGGGAGGGATTGCGCTGCAGGTCCAGACCCAGGCCGCTGAAGAATCGTTCCCCCTCGGCCGTGATCACCATCCCCGAACCGTCACCCTCGGTGAGGTGACCTGCCCACACGCAGTGTGCGTAGATGCGGACCGCGACCGATCCGGCGAGGTGGTCGTAGCAGGTTCGGGCGAAGGCCAGACCGGTGGGAATCCGCCGACTCGGCCCCGGGGCGTCCGGGTGGGCGCCCAGGGACTCGAGCAGAGACGCGGTCTCGGGACCGGCCAGTCGGTAGTACCGGTGGCGTCCGGCCGATTCCACGGCCACCAGGCCGGTCCGACGCAGGCGGCTCAGATGTTCACTGGTGGTGGAGACCGCCACACCTACGTGGTTACTCAGTTCGGTGACGGTATAGGCCCGCCCGTCCATGAGAGCCGTGAGAATCCCCGCACGGGTGACGTCGGACAAGACCGAGGCGATCTGCACGAGGCGTTCGGTCGTCATCTGAGCACGCTAATACCCGATGCTTCGGCGCATGTCGAAACGTCGGCCGTTTGACTGGGGTCCGACCGATGTTCCGAGGAGGGAACCCATGGCCATCACCTGCGTCATCACGTACCAGATCGAACCCCACCAGCGTGAGGACTTCCTTGCCTATGCGCGCGTATGGGAGCAGGTCATCCCCGCAGCCGGCGCCGACCTCATCGGCTACTTCGCGCCGTACGAGGGATCGCTGACCACGGCGTACGGGCTCTACTCCCTGCCCGACATGGGCGCGTACGAGGCATACCGCACCAGGCTGGCGCAGGACCCTCGGGGTCGGGAGAACTTCCGGTTCGCCCAGGACCGGCAGTTCATCCGCACCGAGGACCGCATCTTCACCCGCAGGATCGGTGGCGGCAATGACGGGGAGACACGATGATCGCGGTGATCTTCGAGGTATGGCCCACGCGGGAGCAACGTGGTCGGTACTTCGACCTCGCTGCGCGATTGCGCTCGGACCTGTCGCAAGTGGAGGGTTTCGTGTCCATCGAGCGGTTCGAAAGTCTGACCGAGCCCGGCAAAGTGCTGTCGTTGTCCTTCTGGAGGGACGAGGAGGCGGTCGCCCGGTGGCGGACGGCCAGCGCCCACCGGGCTGCGCAACGCGAAGGCATCGAGACCGTCTTCGACGATTATCGGTTGCGGGTTGCGGCCGTGGTTCGTGATTACGGACTGACGGACCGGGACCAGGCGCCGGCGGATGCGTGGTATCCGGGCGACCGCTCACAGCACCGCACGTTCCGCGGCCCGCTCGCGGGGCGCGTCCCACCCCCCTAGCCTCGGACCAGGTGTGAGCCGTTCGACGAACCAAGGAGGCAACGATGGACGCGACGAGCAACGAGGGCCGGGAACGCCGAGAAGGAGGTGCCGGAGGGGACACCGAGGCGAACCAGCAGAACGTGCCCGGCTCGGAGCAGGGGGACACCGCCCAGGCTCCCAGGCAAGGTGAGAAGGACGAGGGCGGCCCGGGCGCGCGGCCAGAACTTCCCGACACCGAGAAGGGTTAAGGACCCGGTGCGCGGCCAGTCGTAGCCGCCTTGCTCAGTCGCGAAGGTCGATGCTCCCATCGGCCCGGCCCATCCTCGCGAATAGGGTGAAAGCCGCGGCGGCGAGGGCCAGCCAGCACGCGCCGAGACCGACCATCAGGGCGGCGGCCGCACCGGCCCGGTCCCAGCCCGCTGCGGATTCCTGCACATCGCGTATCGCGGCCAGACCGTGGGTCAGTGGCATTCCGAGCGCCAGGTCCTGCACCCAGTCCGGCCAGAAGGTGGTGGGTACGGTCACCCCGGTGATCAGCATGACCAGGGTGTGGCTGACATTGCTCGCAACGTTGCGCCACCGTGGCCCGCGCAGCACCAACGCGGCCACGGACAGTGCCACCGGGTACATCGTGAGTGCCGTCAGCACCACCAGACATAGCCCGATCGCTGCCGTGGACGGATGCCACCTGACACCGAACGCCGGCCCGAGCCCGAATAAGGCGATGCTGGAGGTGGCGATGCCGCTGGGGAGCCACTGCACCGAGCGGCCCACCAGCACCGGCCACAACGCCCCCGGGGCTGCGACCAGCAATCCCAGGGTGCCGCTGAGTCGTTCCCACGTGGTGGAAGCCACCGCCATGAACGTCTCCACCACGCAAGCCATCACCGCCTGTCCGATGAACAAGTACCGCACCGCCTCGGGATCCTGGAGCAGGAGGCCGATCAGTCCGAAGAACGCCACCTGCATCAGGATTCGACCCAGCCACCCCACGGTCCAGGTGACCGGCGTGTACATGCTGCGCAGATCCGCCCATGCGGTGCGCGTGGCCGCGCGGATGATCGGCCCCGGCCCCGGTGCCGGCGGTCTCGTCGGGAGTGCGAGCGGCGTAACAGGGTCAGGCATGGGCCAGCCTTCCGGTGGTACGTACCCGGCGCAGGGTCCGGGTAAGCAGTGCGTGGCTGAGGACGTAACCGGCCGCGCCCAAAGCCGCGACGATCAGCAGCCTGCCACCGGCCATGACCACGGGGGCGGCGTCCAGGGAGTCGCGTAGTAGATCGGCCGACCAGGACAGGAACACCGCGCGGGCGGGCCAGGACAGCCAGTCCGGTAGCAGCGTGACCGGGACGAGGACGCCGCCGAGCACGAAGAAGGGGTAACTCAGGGAGTTCTGGAAGGTGCGCGCCGAGCGGGCCAGCACGAACACGCACGCCATCACGCCGGCCCAACCCGTCATCGACCAGGTCGTGGCCGCCACCGTCAGCACGAACAGCACCGGGTGCGGCACCGGCAGCGGAGCGCCGGTGAGCAACCACCCCACCAGCCAGGCTTCGACGAAGGCCACCAACGACACCAATGTGACCGCGCCGATCCGCCCGAACAGCACGGCCGCGAACGGAGCAGGTGCCGCGAGCAGCGCCTCCAACGAGCCGTTCTCCCGCTCCTGGGAGATCAGTTCCCCAGCCGTCTGCAGGGACATCGTCCACAGCGCCATCAACGCCGGTGCCAGGACCGCGTAGGTGGTCAGGTCTTGCCTGGCGGAGGCCTGGAAGATCGTGAGGAACACGGCGGTCAGGAGCGGGGTGGTGAACAGCGCAAGGAACCAGTCCGGGGTTCCGCGCATCATCCGCAGCTGGTGGGCGCAGCCGGCTCCAATGGCCCGGATCATCCAACCTCCATCCCGCGCCGAGCGCCCTGGGCATCCGTCCCCAGCAGCGTGAGGTAGACCTCCCCCAGCGACGGCGGTGCCGCACTGACGGCGGTATGGCCGGCCGCCAGCACCGCGCTCATGACCGCGGCGATGACGTGTGTCTCGGTGGGTACCTCGATCGACAGGGTGTGATCAGCCGGGTCATGGCGGATCTGCAGCCTGGCCCGGACGTGGGCCGGGAGGCGGTCCAGGACGCCGGTGAGGTCACCGGCGGCCGCGGCATCGACGTCGTCGATCATGATCCGTCGGGAGTTGCCCAGCATGCCGCGCACGTGCGCCGGCGACCCGGTGCCGAGTAACCGTCCGTTGTCGATGAAGGTGACCGAGTCGCACAGTGCCTGTGCCTCGTCCATGTCGTGGGTGGTCAACAACACCGTGCGCCCCTCCGCGCGCAGGTCGGCGATCACGGTGCGGAAGTCGCGGGCCGAGACCGGGTCCATCCCCACTGTGGGCTCATCCAGGAGGAGCACCGGAGGATCGGACACCAACCCGCGGGCCAGGTGCAACCGTTGCTTCATCCCGCGGCTGAACGTCTCCACGCGGTGCTGGGCCCGGCTACCCAGGCCGAGCCGCTCCAGGAGGTCTTGGGCACGGCGGCGGCCGGGTCCGGCCCTCATCCCGTGCATGGCGCACCAGAACTGCAGGTTCTCCATCGCCGTGAGCCGTTCGTACAGACCGCGCTCCCCACCGAACACGATGCCGAGCAGACTGCGCACGGTGGCGGTCTCCCGGACCACGTCGTGTCCGAGCACCCGCGCACGTCCGGAGGTCGGCAACAGGACGGTGGCGATGATCTTGCAAATCGTGGTCTTACCGGCGCCGTTGGGTCCGAGCAGGCCGTGCACGCCCGACGTCGGCAGGCTCAGGTCGACCCGGTCCAGGGCAAGTCGCTGAGCCCCGCCGCGCACGTCGAAGGTGCGTCGTAAGGATTGCAGCTCGATGGCGTAAGCGGTCATGGCGACAGCCTGGGTGGCGACCGCGAGACGGATCTAGTCAAAATGACGTAGATGGCGCAGGCTGGGACGGTGACGATCGAGTTCAGCCACCTGCTCGCCCGAGCCCGGGCGAACTGGCTCATCGGTGATGCAGCCGGGACCTGGGCGGCGTTGGATCAGGCCGAGGCCCGCGTGGGCGATGACCCGAGCCGCAGGGTGCGGGTGCTGGCCGAAAGGTCGGTGGCCTATCTGCGCGCCGAACAAACGGACCTCGCGCTCACCGCGGCGCGGGCGTGCCTCGCGCTGGCCGCTACGCTCGATCCGGGCGCCGCGCGACGACCGGCGGTGCGGGCCGCCGCGGCCGATGCCAGGGTCAGCCTCGCCCTGGCCCGCGCCGGAGCGGCGGGCGGGCACCCGGCAGATCCGGACACCGTCAGCGACGCCCTGGCGGATCTGGACGCTGTCGCCGCCCAGGATGACCCGGCGCTGGGGATCCCCCGATCCCGGGCGATCTCCGGGGCGCTGGTACTGCGGCTGGACAGCATCGAGGCAGACCTGGGCAGCGGTGACGGCGAGGCCCAGGCATGGATCTGGGTGTCCCGGGCGCGGGCGCTGTGCGAGCAGTTACCCGATCCGGGCACCGTGGTGCGCCAGGCGGTGGACCTGGGTTTGCGCACCGGTCAGTGGGAACGCGCCTGGGACCATGCGCTCAGCGACATCGACCGGGACAAGCACCGCAACGAACAGGTGGCCCTACTGGCCAAGGCCGCGCAACTCGCCTGGGAGCGGGGCTGGGACACTCACGCCCGCGATTACGGGCAGCGAGCGCTTGCCGCGAGCGTCGCAGTAGACCTGCCCTGGGTCCGCACCTACGCGTATCTGGGCGGTGTGATCGCCGCCGCGGCCGGCGCCGGTTCCCTCGCCGGCGCGCTGGCGGCCTACATCCGCTGCACCACCCGGTCCGGGCACCGCACCCGCCCGAACCGTGCCTGGCTGGCCGCCCAGGTGGCCCTCGACGCCGGACACTCCCCGGCGCAGGTGCGGACGTTCCTGGCACATGTGCTCCCCGACGGTTTGCACCCGCAGGCGTTGGCCGCCGCTGCCGAGATCCATACGCGCTACCGCGAGGGCCGTCCGGTGCCGGAGCATCTGTTCACCGCCGCCGACCTCACCGGCCAGATCGCCCCCGACCGGGCTCGGATCCTGCTGGCGCGGGCCCGCCAACGCATCCGGGACGGGCTGGCCAACGCTGCGGCTGGTGATCTGGCGCGCGCCCGGGGAGTCCTACGTCATTGGCCGGGCCGCGTGCTGGATGAGGTGGAGGAGGCCATCACGACGGTGCTGCCCTCGGTGCCCGCCACTCCGGCCGAGCGCCGGGTGCTGGACCTGCTGGTCGAGGGTTGGACGAACAATCAGATCGCCGCGCGGCTGGGGTGCGCGCCCCGGACCGTGGCGGTGCACGTGTCCTCGCTGCTGCGCAACGCGGGCGCCTCCTCGCGCACCGAACTCGCCGGTGGCGAGTTGCGCCGTCGGCTGTTGGTGAACTCCGGTGGGACACCACCGCCGTGATGGGCGAGGATAGAGGTATGCGCGAGGTGAAGAAGGATCAGTACCAGGTCACCAAGACCGACGAGCAATGGCGGGCGGAACTGAACCCGCAGGAGTACCACGTGCTGCGGGAGGCCGGGACCGAGCGCCCGGGCACCGGTGAGTTGCTCTACGAGGACCGGGTGGGCATCTACGCCTGCCGGGCGTGCGGAGCGGAACTGTTCCGGTCGGAGACGAAGTTCGACGCGTTCTGTGGATGGCCGAGTTTCTATGAGCCGAGTCAGAGCGAGGCGGTGGAACTGCGGGAGGACCGCTCCCTGGGCATGGTGCGTACGGAAGTGCTGTGCGCGAACTGCGGTTCGCACCTGGGCCATGTGTTCCCGGACGCACCGCACACCCCGACCGGTGACCGGTACTGCATGAACTCGGTCGCGATGAGTTTTGAACCCAAGACCCAGGGATGAGCCCGGTGCGGGTGCTCACCGCCAACATCCAATCCGGCCGCTCGGCCAGCGGTAAGACCACCTCCGAGCCGGAACTGGCCGCCGCTTTCACCGGCGTGCGGGCTGATGTGGCCGCGCTGCAGGAGGTGGACCGTCTCCAGCCCCGCAGCCGCAGGATCGACCAGGTGTCCGTCATCGCCGACGCCCTGGACCTGCCGCACCACCGGTTCGCCGCCGCCCTCGCCGGTGACGTGCGCTGGCGCCGCAGCCTGGCCCGCCCCATCGGCCAGCATCCGGGTCCTGCCTACGGTGTGGCGCTGGCCAGCCGGTATCCGGTCATCGCCTGGTTCGCCACCCGCCTTCCGCGGGTGATCAGCCGGCTGCCGGTGTGGAGCAACGGCAGACCACGGTTGTGGGTGCACGAACCACGGGTGGCGATCGCTGCGGTTCTGGACGCTCCCGGAGGTCCGGTCGCGGTGGCCAACACCCACCTGTCGTTGCTCCCACCGGTGAGCCGCCAGCAGTTGCGCACGGTGCTCACCAACACCGAGGACCTGGGGCCGCGAGCGATCGTGGCCGGTGACTTCAACCTGCCCGCCACCACGGTGCGGCAGGTGGCCTCGGATTGGCAGATGCCTCGGGCCGCCACCTATCCGGCCGATCACCCGGTGCGCCAGATCGACCACATCCTGGTCCGCGGCGGGCAGGCCCGGGACGTGCAGTCCCACCGGCTGCCGATCTCCGACCACCGCGCCATGTCCGCCGAGGTGCACTGGACATGAAGAACCCGCTGGACCGCATCCCCGCCCCGCTGCTCTTCCTGATCGCCGGGGCGTCCCAGTACACCGGCGCCTCGATCGCGGTGGGACTGTTCCCGTTGATGCCCCCGCACACCGTGGCCTGGCTGCGCTCAGTGGTCTGCGCCGTCATCCTGCTGGTGCTGGTGCAGCCCTGGCGCCGACAGACCTGGACACTGCGCACCTTCACCCAGAGCGCGGTGTTCGGTGTGGTGCTGATGGCGATGAACATGCTGTTCTACATCTCCATCGAGTACCTACCGTTGGGCGCGGCGGTGGCCATCGAGTTCGCCGGGCCGGTGGCGGTAGCGGCGTGGGGCGGGCGCACCCTGCGCCACCGCATCGCGATCGTGCTCGCCGCCTTCGGGGTGGTGGCGATCTCCGTGTTCGGGCTGGATTGGGCCGGGGCGGAGTCCGGGTGGTACCTGGCTCTGGGTGTGGCGTGTGCGCTGGCGGCGGGCACCGCGTGGGCCGGGTACATGGTGGTCGGCGGGCGGATCGTCACCGAACGGGACGGGATCTCCTCCCTGGCGGTGGGGACCGCGGCGGCGTCGGTGGTGTTCGCCCCGATCGCGGCCCCCTGGGCGGGCCCGGCGCTGCGGGTGGACGTGATCGGGATCGTGATCGCGGTGGGCGTGCTCACCTCGGTGATCCCGTACATGCTGGACCAGGTCACGTTGCGCCGGTTGCGGCTCGAGACGTTCGCGCTATTGAACGCGTTGCTGCCGGCCTCGGCCACCGCGATCGCCCTGCTGATGCTCCAGCAGCGGCCCACGCCCTGGGAGCTGGTGGGCCTGGTCGCGGTGAGCATGGCGGTGGCCCTCGCCGGGCGGCGCAGCAC
>CALKWS010000065.1 GCA_938004115.1 uncultured Ruaniaceae bacterium | reverse complement strand
CGCCGCATGGAGGGCGGCAGGGCATCCAACTTTGACTGGATCGTCGACTGGATACTCACAGCGGCTGCCTCCTGCCGGTACTGAGGCGGCGGGAACCGACACCCCGGGACTGAAAAACACATTACCGCCCACCTGTGCCCCGAGGGCACTGGCTGGCGCACGGCCCGGACCGGCCGCAGGTCGAGCCGGAGGGACCCGGGGCCGATGTGACCGAACCGACGGCCACCGACCTGCCCGAACCGGGTGCATCTGTTACCGTTGGCGCGGTTGGAGGGGAGTATCCCCGACGTGGCGGGTTCGTCATCACGATGCGTCTCATGGCGTATCCGGGCCCGTCAGCCCCGTCTCGGGGTGGGAGAGACCTCCGGCGATCAATCGCGACGCCGGAGGTAGGAATCCATGGATGTACCCGGTTGGGTATGGGCGGCCACGGTCGGGGTCATCCTGGCCATGCTGGTGGTGGACTTCGTGGGGCACGCCCGCAAGCCGCACATCCCCCAGTTGAAGGAATCGGCGGGCTGGTCGGCCGCCTACGTGATCATCGCGCTCCTCTTCGGGGTGGTGGTGTGGACGGTGTGGGGCGCGGAGTTCGGCCAGCAGTACTTCAGCGGCTACGTGCTGGAGAAGTCGTTGAGCGTGGACAACCTGTTCGTGTTCGTGCTCATCCTGTCCAGTTTCCGGGTCCCCAGGCAGTACCAGCAGAAGGTGCTGCTCATCGGGATCATCATCGCGTTGGTGCTGCGAACCGGGTTCATCTTCATCGGCGCGGCCGCCGTGAACGAGTTCGCCTGGATCTTCTACATCTTTGGTGCGTTCCTGATCTGGGTGGCGATCGGGCAGGTGAAACGCAAGCCCGAGGGTGAGGAGGAGTACCAGGAGAACGCCTTCCTCCGGCTCGTGCGCCGGGTGTTTCGCACCACCGACGACTTCGTCGAGGACAAACTGTTCGTGCGCCAGCAGGGCCAGGTGTTCGTCACCCCGATGCTGATCGTGATGCTCGCGATCGGCTCGGCGGACGTACTGTTCGCGGTGGACTCGATCCCGGCGATCTTCACCGTCACCCAGGAGACCTACCTGGTCTTCACCGCCAACGCGTTCGCGCTGCTGGGCCTGCGGCAGTTGTACTTCCTCATCGACGGGCTGCTGGACCGGTTGGTCTACCTGCACTACGGCCTGGCCGCGATCCTCACCCTGATCGGGGCGAAGGCGATCATCCACGCCCTGCACGAGAACGACGTGCCGTTCATCAACGGCGGCGATCCGATCACCGTCATCCCGGAGATTTCCACCAACGTCTCGCTACTGGTGGTGCTCGGGATCCTGCTCATCACCACGGTGCTCTCGGTGACGCTAGGCCGGCGCCGGCGGGCCGAGGCGCCCGAACCGGTCCAGCCCCCACGCGTCACCGGCGACAGCGACGGCGACTGAGCACCTCGATCCGCTCAGCAGCGGGGAATCGACGCTGGACCAGGCCCAGAACCCGCTGCCGGGAGGCTTGCTGCCGGGGGGCCCGCTGCCGGGCAGGCCTGCTGCCTTGGGCCCGGCCCCGGGGCCTGCTAACAGCGGCCGTTGGACGCCGGCTGCCGGGGCGGATCCGTTCAGTCCGCGGTGAACGGGCCGAACACCGGGTTCCATGCGCGGATGCGCCGATGGGTGATCAGTTTCGCGCGCTGGAACGGGTCGTCGTCGAGCAACCGGGAGACGGCCGTGTCATCCTCGCCCCGCACCAGTAGCAGGGCGCCGGGCGCGGCATTGTCCAACCACGGCCCGGAGGCGAGCAGCACGTCCCGCCCGTGCAGGTCGCCGAGGAACTCCCGGTGTGCCGGGCGCAACTCGTCCAGGTCCGAGGTCCGCTGCACGTCGTAGGTGTACTCCACCGCGTAGATCCGCATGGGTCGACCTTAGTCCGCCCAACCGCGCATGTCTGCGCCTCACCCGCGCGTCCGGGCACGCGGCTGCGGTTGTGCGTGAGTTTGCACGCGCGGCGCCGCCCGGCGGGTCACCAGCCGCGCTCGCGCCACTGCGTCAACTGGGGACGCTCCGCGCCCAGGGTGGTGTTGTCCCCGTGCCCGGGGTAGATGACGGTGTCATCGCCGTAGACGCTGAAGATGCGGTTCTCCACATCGTCGATGAGCGAGGTGAAGTCCTGTGGACTGGTCGTCTTGCCCACGCCGCCGGGGAACAAGCTGTCGCCGCTGAAGATGTGCACCACACCGGAGTGGGAGTCCTGCCAGGCCAGGGCGATCGAGCCCGGGGTGTGGCCGCGCAGACCGATCACGTCCAGCCTTTGGGCGCCCACGGTAATGGCGTCGCCGTGCTGCAACGGACGGTCGACGACGACGGGCAGTTCGGGTGCGTCCGCGGCACCGGCGTAGGTGGTCGCCCCGGTGCGTTCCACCATCCTGGGCAGGGCTCGGTGATGGTCCCAGTGCTGGTGGGTGGTACAGATACCGGCCAGTTCCCCTGCCGGTTCGGGCTCGGCGAGCAGAGCGGTCAGCCGGTCCTCGTCGTCGGCCGCGTCGATCAGCAGCCTTGCGCCCGAGGCACCGTCGGTGAACAGGTAGGCGTTGTTGTCCTGGGCCGAGACCGAGGCCTTGCGGATCTCCACCTCGGCCAACCGCCATACTGCGCTGGGCCCGCCCGGCTCCACATGGCCCGGCACGAAAGCAGGTATACGACTCATGGGGTGCATTGTGCCCTGCGACTCGCGCCGGGGCAGAGCGCCGCGATGCGGGGGCCGGTGTAGCGGGCATCGCCGCGATCACCGGGCGTCGCCGTCACAACCGGGCGGCGCGATGGCCGGGCTGCGCGATCACCGGGCGGCGCGATGGCCAGGCTGCGCGATGAGCGGGCGGCCGACATCCTGCGCATCCCTTCCCGGGCCACTCGGCCGGGTGTTCTACGTCCCTGACTTCTCCGGAGGTGAAGAACCGCAAATCTTTCTCGGTGTTGGTGGTGCTCAGGCGGTGATTCTTGCCACACGGTAGAGATCCAAGCCAGATCGCATCGTGCAGGCGAGACCCTCGCCAGCACCCGACGAAGGGATCATGATGACCACGTTCCAGGACGACATCGAGGCCGTGCAGGCGCTCAAGGAGCGCTACGGGTCCGGTTGGGACTCGATCAACCCCGAGTACGTCGCCCGGATGCGAGCCCAGAACCGGTTCCGCACCGGCCTGGACATCGCTCGCTACACCGCCGACATCATGCGTCGTGACATGGCGGAGTACGAGGCCGATTCCTCGTTGTACACCCAGTCCCTGGGCGTCTGGCACGGGTTCATCGGCCAGCAGAAGATGATCTCGATCAAGAAGCACCTGAAGAACACCAACAAGCGGTACCTGTACCTGTCGGGCTGGATGGTCGCCGCCCTGCGCTCGGAGTTCGGACCGCTGCCGGACCAGTCGATGCACGAGAAGACCGCGGTGCCGGCGCTCATCGAGGAGATCTACACCTTCCTGCGCCAGGCCGATGCGCGGGAACTCGACCTGCTGTTCACCCAACTCGACGAGGCCCGGGTGGCCGGGGACGACACCGCCGTGGACTTCATCCAGTCCCGGATCGACAACTTCGAGACGCACGTGGTGCCGATCATCGCCGACATCGACGCCGGTTTCGGCAACCCCGAGGCCACCTACCTGCTGGCCAAGAAGATGATCGAGGCCGGGGCCTGCGCCCTGCAGATCGAGAACCAGGTCTCCGACGAGAAGCAGTGCGGCCACCAGGACGGCAAGGTCACCGTCCCGCACGAGGACTTCATCGCCAAGATCAACGCCATCCGGTACGCGTTCCTCGAACTGGGCGTCGATAACGGTGTGATCGTGGCCCGCACCGACTCCCTGGGCGCGGGCCTGACCCAGAAGATCGCCGTGACGAACGCCCCGGGGGACCTGGGTGACCAGTACAACTCGTTCCTGGACGTCGAGGAGATCTCCGAGGCCGACCTCGGCAACGGGGATGTGGTCATCAAACGGGACGGCAAGTTGCTGCGCCCCAAGCGGCTGGCGAGCAACCTCTACCAGTTCCGCCCGGGCACCGGCGCCGATCGCGTGGTGCTGGACTGCATCACCTCCCTGCGCAACGGCGCCGACCTGCTGTGGATCGAGACCGAGAAGCCGCACGTGGAGCAGATCGCCGGCATGGTGGACCGGATCCGCGAAGAGGTTCCCGACGCCAAACTGGTGTACAACAACAGCCCGTCCTTCAACTGGACGCTCAACTTCCGCCAGCAGGCCTACGACCTCCTGGTGGAGCAGGGCAAGGACGTCTCGGCCTACGACCGGGACAACCTGATGAGCGCCGAGTACGACGACACCGAACTCGCCCGGTTGGCCGATGAGAAGATCCGCACCTTCCAGCGCGACGGCTCCGCCCGCGCCGGGATATTCCACCACCTCATCACGCTGCCGACCTACCACACCGCGGCACTGTCCACGGACAACCTCGCCAAGGGCTACTTCGGCGACGAGGGCATGCTCACCTACGTGCGGGACGTGCAGCGCCGGGAGATCCGCGAAGGGATCGCCACCGTCAAGCACCAGAACATGGCCGGCAGCGACATCGGCGACAACCACAAGGAGTACTTCGCCGGGGACGCCGCCCTCAAGGCCGGCGGCAAGGACAACACGATGAACCAGTTCAACTAGGTCCACGCAGTCGCTCTCTACCAGGACGGGGCCCCGGCCGCTGCCGGGGCCCCGTCGGCTGTGTGCGCGTGTCATTGCCGGGGATCCGACACGCAGTGCGCCGGGAGTCGGGACGCGGCCCCACCCGCGCTATCCGTGATCAGCGCCCGGCCGGCGAGCCGCTGCGCGGCAGGGATGACACTGACCACATCCGTGGTCGAACGGTTGTACGACGTCGGCGGCTGCCCTTACCATGGCCTGCGTGAGCGACCACCTACTCGTCCGTGGTGCGCGGGAACACAACCTGCGCAACATCGACCTCGACCTCCCGCGCGACCGGCTCATCGTCTTCACCGGCCTATCCGGGTCGGGTAAGTCCTCGCTGGCTTTCGACACCATCTTCGCCGAGGGCCAGCGCCGGTACGTGGAGTCCCTGTCGGCCTACGCCCGGCAGTTCCTGGGGCAGATGGACAAACCGGACGTGGACTTCATCGAGGGCCTGTCTCCGGCGGTGTCGATCGACCAGAAGTCGACGAACCGGAACCCCCGCTCCACGGTCGGCACGATCACCGAGGTGTACGACTACCTCCGGCTGCTCTACGCCCGCACCGGTGTGCAGCACTGTCCGGTGTGCGATGAGCGGATCACCGCACAGACGCCCCAGCAGATCGTGGACCAGCTCGGGCAGATGCCCGAAGGCACCCGCTTCCAGGTACTGGCACCGGTGGTGCGAGGCCGCAAGGGCGAGTACGCGGACCTGTTCCGGGATCTGGGCGCCCAGGGGTTCGCCCGCGCCCGGGTGGACGGGGAGACGGTGCCGCTGGCCGAGCCGCCGGTACTGGAGAAGAACATCAAGCACACCATCGAGGTGGTGGTGGACCGCCTGGTGGTCCGGGACAACATCCGCCAGCGCCTGACCGACTCGGTCGAGACCGCGCTGCGCCTGGCCGACGGCCTGGTGCTCATCGACCTGGTCGACGTCGATGCCGACGATCCCGGCCGGGTGCGCCGGTTCTCCGAGCGCCGCGCATGCCCGAACGATCACGAGTTGACCCTGGAGGAGATCGAACCGCGCACGTTCTCCTTCAACGCCCCCTATGGCGCGTGCCCCGAGTGCACCGGGATCGGCACCCGGCTGGAAGTCGATGCGGACCTGGTGATCCCCGATGAGGACCTCAGCCTCGCCGAAGGTGCCGTCGCGCCGTGGGCCGGGGCGAACTCGGCCTACTTCGACCGGGTGATGACCGCACTGGCCGAGGACCTCGGCTTCTCGATGGACACCCCCTGGCGGGCGCTGCCCAAGCGCGCCAAGCAGGCGGTGCTGCACGGCAAGGACCACAAGGTGCACGTGCGCTACCGCAACCGGTGGGGCCGCGAGCGGTCCTACTCCACCGGGTTCGAGGGCGT
>CALKWS010000064.1 GCA_938004115.1 uncultured Ruaniaceae bacterium | reverse complement strand
TCGTGCCGGTGGCGATCCTTGCCGCGACTGCGGTGCTGGTGGTCCTGGTGGTTCTCGTCCGCACCGGCGGTGATTCCGGCACGCAATCTGGCGCGGACTCTCCGGGTCAGGGTGCCGCAGCCGAGGTCGAACAACTCGAGGAGCCCGACTTCAGTTTCGCCGAACGACGCGACGACGACGATCTACTCGCCGCCGGTCCGGTCGACGCGCCGGTGGGGCTAGTCATCTTCTCCGATTACCAGTGCCCGTTCTGCGCAAGTTGGAACGCGGACACCCTCCCGGCCATGATGCAACGCGCCGAAGCGGGCGAATTGCGTATCGAGTGGCGCGACGTGAACGTGTTCGGGGAGGCCTCCGAGCGTGCCTCGCGAGCGAGTTATGCCGCAGGCGTTCAAGGTGCCTTCTGGGAGTATCACGATGTGCTCTTCGCCGATGGTGAGACCCGGTCGGAGCAGGAGTTGTCCGACGATGCGCTGATCGACCTGGCCGCCGAACTCGGCCTGGACACCGACCGGTTCGCCCAGGACCTGGAGTCCGAGCAGACCCGGGAACAGATCGCCGCGAACGCCCGCCTCGGTCTCGAACTGGGGGCCCACTCCACACCAACCTTCATCCTCGGGGGTCAGCCGATCCTGGGCGCCCAGCCCACGGAGGTCTTCGTCGATGCGCTGGACGACGCGCTAGCGGCCGTTGAGTAGCGGGACACGTTGCTGAAGCAGGGGACCGGGCGGCCGCGCGGTGGCCGTCCGGCCGTGCTGGCGGGCCGCTCGCGGATGGGTGACCTGCTGCTGGCGGCACTGGGTGGACTGATCACCGATATGGCCTTCCCAAGCCGGTCCTGGTGGCCACTGGCCTATGTGGGTATCGCGTTGCTGCTGTTGGCGCTGCGCCGCGAGTCGGTGATCTGGGGATGGCTCGTCGCGTTCATCTGGGGCCTGGGGTTCTTCCTGCCGCACTTGTGGTGGGCGAATCCCGCGGTCGGGGAGCCCATCGGTTGGATCGCGCTGTCGCTCGCCCAAGCCGCAATGGTGGCGCCCTTCGGGGCCGGGGCAGTCCTGGCCGGGCGGGTCGGATGGATCCGGGCGCGCCCGTGGCTCTGGATAGGTGCGATGGCGGTGTTGTGGGTAGCGGTGGAGACGGTGCGCGCACGGTGGCCCTTCGGTGGCCTGCCTTGGGGAACCCTGGCGTTCTCTCAGACCGAGGCCCCGCTGGTGAGACTGGCGCCGCTCGGGTCGACGACCCTCGTCAGTGCCGCCGTGGTCGTGATCGCCGGAGCGCTCTTGTATGCCGGCCAGCGGCTGGCGCGTAAAGGTGTGAACCGGCAGGCCGTCGTGGGGGCGGGCGTCGCGGGACTGCTGGCGGTGGGCCCGGCGCTGGTACCCCTGCCGGATGGCGCCGAGAACGGCACGGTGCGGATCGGGGCGGTGCAGGGGAACGTTCCGGAACAGGGGGCCGAAGCCCTATCCCAGGCCCGGCAGGTGACGGCCAACCATGCTGCGGGGACCCATGCGCTGTTGGATCACGTGCAACCGGGGGAACTCGATCTGGTGTTGTGGCCGGAGAGTTCGGCAGACATCGACCCCCGTACCGATCCCGAACTCGGGAGGATCGTCGACGAGGCGGCCAGCGTGGTCGCGGCACCGATCCTGGTCGGAACGCAGCGGTTGCTCGCCGACCCGGATGCGCCGGCGGATGACCCCGGTCGGCGCGCACGGTACAACGAATCGTTCGTCTGGGAGCCCGGTGGGGGCCCGGCGTCGGACCTGGTCTACGCCAAACAGCACCCAGTGCCGTTCGGGGAGTACATACCCTATCGAGACTTCTTCCGTCTCTTCACCGACGCGGTGGACCTGGTGAGCATCGACATGCTCGCCGGCACCGAACCCGGAATGCTCGATATCCCAATGCCGGAGGGGGAGGAGAACCTAGCGCTCGGCGTGGGCATCTGCTTCGAGGTGGCCTACGACGGGATCGTCCGGGAGGCGGTCCTGGAGGGTGGGGAGTTGGTCGTCATCCCGACCAACAACGCCTCCTACGATCGCACCGCCCTGTCCGCGCAGCAGTTGGCCATGTCCCGGTTCCGGGCAGTGGAGCACAGTCGCGCCGTCGTGCAGATCTCCACGATGGGCCTCAGCGCGATCGTGGCACCCAGCGGTGAGATGCTGCAGGAGACCGAGTTGTGGACCGCGGACCAGATGGTTGCCACAGTACCTTTGCGAACGTCGCTCACCCCGGCCGCCCTGCTCGGCCCGTGGCCCGGCGTCGTGCTCCTGATGCTGGCAGGGCTCCTGGTTGCGCAAGGGCTCGTGATCACCGTGCACAGGCGACGCCGCGAACGTCGCGCAAACGGGGTCTTGGCTCCCCTCCCCACGTCCGTGCAGGAAAGGAGCCAAGACGCCTCCGTCGCGCGGTAGCGGTGGGATTTGAACC
>CALKWS010000063.1 GCA_938004115.1 uncultured Ruaniaceae bacterium | reverse complement strand
GGCGGATCGTGGCGCGTCGTCGTCCCCGTGCGGGCCCTGCGCCGTCACGTCCTCGCCGGCGCCTTGCGGCTGCAGGTCGCTCGCGCCCTCGCCGGCGCCTTGGTGCTGGTGATCCTCCGGCGGGGCCTGCTCGCCGGACGCGGAGCGTGTCTCGCCGGTGGGCCGGCGCTCGGGCTGTTCGGACATGCTGGTCATCGTCAGGCCTTGAACACGTGCCGCCTGATCGCCGCGGCGTTGGAGAAGATCCGGATTCCCAGGACCACCACGACGGCGGTGGACAGTTGCGAGCCCACGCCGAGTTGATCGCCGAGGAACACCAGCAACGCGGCGATGAGCACGTTGAACACGAAGGAGGTGATGAACACCCGGTCGTCGAACACATCCTCCAAGCGCGCCCGGAAGGCCCCCAGCAGCGCATCGAGTGCCGCGACCACTGCGATCGGTAGATAGGGCTGCATCTCGGAGGGGACGTTCGGTTGGAGGACCAGGCCCAGAAGGATGCCGATCAGCAGGCCGATCACCGCCACCATGGCGTTCCTCCCTTCCCACTTCTCCTCATCGAGCCCGAACCCGGTGCTCCGTGGCGGTACGGGCCGCCGCCTCCAAGTCTTGCACGTTCCATCCGGCCCTCAGCCACGGTCGGTCCGCTTTATCGCCCCGATGTTCGCCCGGGCCGGATCGGGGCTGCGTCCCGTGCCGGTGCGTCGCACTCACCTGGCCTCATCACTCGCCGTTGCGTACCGCAACTGGGAACTACTGGCTGCGGGCAGGTGCAGGGTCTGCGCCTCGGTCACCGCGTGGGAGATCGAGAACGCGGATGACAATGTGCTCAGGTGTGACTGCGCGCTGGATCGGGCGAACTCGGTGCGCAGTCGCCGTGGGTCACCGATCGCCTCGATCCGGTACGGCGGCAGGAGTGGTTGCAGGTCCACCAGGATCGCCCCGCCGGCGGAGCGGATGGCAGTCAGGTTAGTCAGCCGGTGCCCGTTGACGGCGATGGCCTCGGCGCCCGACGCCCACAGGCCGTTCACCACCACCTGTACGTCGAAGTCCTGGACCCGCTCCTCCTCCGCGCCGGGCTCGCCGGCGGCGGCGCGAGCGGAGTCCTCCAGGGTGACCACGACCCCGGGCCCCTGGACGGCCATCGTGCCGACCGCACGACCCAGTTCCTCGGTGCGTCGCAGGAACTCCTCCGCCTCCGCACCCAGCACCCGGCTCTGCAGTTCGCCGATCTCCTCGCGCAACTCGGCATTGCTGTCCCGGAGGTTCTGCGCCGTGGCGTCCCGTTCCCGGATCTGCTCCACGATCACGTCCCTGGCGCTGACCGCTTCCGGTTCGGGTGTGCGAAGTTGTTGCGTGGCCACCACCCCTCCGAGCCCGAGCAGCACGGCAAGGGCGAACGTCCCGGCACGGCGCCGCAGGGACGGTGGCTGCCGGCGCCCTACGCGTCTCTCGGCCACGGCCATGTAGCCCGGGTCCAACGGGTTCTCGATCACCGCCCGCAGGAGGGTCATCGAGGCATCCGGCCGGGAGGGACGGCGGGGGGCAGTGGGCATTGCGGGTTCCCTCAGGACGATGCCTCACGCGCTCGCACCTGGGCCGAGGAGCGCGCGTCCGCGGCGACCACGGCCCGGAACTGGTTCAGGTAGGCCAGCCCGGCCGCCCAGTACAGGTAGACCCCCCACACGGCAGCCGCCCACCCGATCGCCCGCGCGATGTCGGTGATCACGTTGTCGGCCAGGAACGGCACCTGGGCGAGCAGCAGGAACGGGAAGGAGTACATCAGTGCGAAGGTGCCTGCCTTGCCGATGTCATGGACGGGGAATCCGGGGAATCCGCGGGCCATCAGGAACGGCACGCACAGGCCCACCACCAGGTCCCTGGCGAACACCGCCACCACCAGCCACCAGGGCAGTACGTCGTGGATGGCCAGTCCGATGATCGCCACTGCGATGAACAACCGGTCCGCGCTGGGGTCCAGGAACCTGCCCAACTGGGAGGTCTGGTTCAGCGCCCGGGCGATCAGCCCGTCCACCCAGTCGCTGATCCCGGCCAGGGCGAGCACCACCACCGCGATGAGGAACTCACCGTTCACGATCAGCACCGCAACCACCGGCACCATGAGCAGGCGCAGCGCCGAGATCAGGTTCGGCCAGGTCAGGATCCGGTCGCTGACCTCATCGGCGGACCGCTCGTCCTCCGCGCGGGTCCGCGGCACGTCCTGGCCGGACGCGGCCGGGGCTACTCGCTTGCTCACCCGCTCAGCCTATCCAGTGGGCGCGGACCGAGGTGGCGCGAGCCCGGTGTCGACCATCGTGGGTGGTCCATCCCGGCCATCGGTCGTGCAACCCACCGGGCGGTGTGTCGCTGCTGGCGGCCGCCGGGTCCTAACCTGGAACCGGACACTGCACCCGTGGGAAGCCCTCCCACCACCCGAGAGGACACCGGCACGCCGTGATCGAAGTGCTCAGCGGACTGGGTTTGGCCGCCGCGGCCGGGGTGAACGCCTATGTCCCGATGATCGTGCTCGGCCTCTTCGTGCGCTACACCTCGGTCCTGGAGATGCCCGCGCAATGGACCTGGTTGGGCAACGGATGGCTGCTGCTGGCATTGCTGGCCCTCTTGCTGGTGGAGTTGGTCACCGACAAGATCCCGGTGCTGGACCACCTGAACGACCTGGTGCACACCCTGGTGCGCCCGGTGGCCGGTGGCGTGGTGTTCGCCGCGATCGCGGCCCGCGGCGAACCGGATACCGCCACTGCCGGTCCCCTCGTGGCCACGTTCGCCGCGGGTCTGGTGCTCGCCCTGGCGGTCCACATCGCGAAGGCCGCGGGCCGGGCCGTGGTGAACCGTTCGACTCGCGGGGCGGGCGCACCGGTGCTGTCCACCGTCGAGGACCTCTGCGCCCTGCTGATCGCCCTGGTGGCGATCCTGGCGCCGGTGCTGATGGTGCTGGTCGTGGCCGGCGGCAGTGCACTGGCGGTCTGGATCGTGCGGCAACGCCGCCAGGGACTGCTCAGCACCGGCTATCCCTGAGCGGCTCCGATCCGCTCCCCT
>CALKWS010000062.1 GCA_938004115.1 uncultured Ruaniaceae bacterium | reverse complement strand
CCGTTCAGCACGTACTCGTTGCCTTGGGGCACGGCGACCGTGCGCAACGCGCGGACGTCGGTGCCCGCGTGCGGCTCGGTCATCGCGAACCCCCCGAACAGTTCGGCCCTCTTAGTACCCTCCAGGTACCGCTCCCGCACGGTCGGCTGAGCGTACTTGGCCAGAAGGTAACCGTGCAGCCTTGCCACGCTGGTAGCGATCGCCAGTGCCGGCAATGCACGCGCCAGCCGTTCACTGGTCTCGTGCGCCAGCACTTGCCGTTCAAGAACTAAATCGTCGCCTTCGAACAGCAAGGATTGCAGTCCTAACTCGGCGAGTTCGCGCATGGCGCCGGGAAAGAAGTTGGTGCCATAGGAGGGCAGGCGCTCGGTGCACCAGGCATCGAGACGAGCAAGGAGCTCAGGGGCGTCCATAACTACTCCTTCGGGTCAGGGTGATCTGGAGTCTGGGTCGGGTTGGCGGCATGCGCTCGCGTGCCCCGCCGACGGGGTTAGGCCCGCGGGCCTCAGAAATCCGAGGTGGCCGTGGTGAAATGGACGGTGCCCAGCAATGCAGCGACATATCCGGTCTCAGCGGCTCCGTGGACTCCTGCCGGGTGCTCATGGGCGTTGAGCAGTGTCTTGGCATGGGCCAGAGCGATTGCGCTGTTCTGGCCAAGTTGAGCGACCAGGTCCTGAACGCGAGCATGCAAGGCGGCCTCGCCGTCATGCACGCTACTGAGCAGTCCGATGCGGGCGGCCTCGGGGGCTTCCAGGAGTTCACCGGTCAGTACCAACTCCCGGGCCTTGGCCGCACCAACGGCTTCGGCCAGCCGCCAGGTGCCGCCCCATCCAGGAAGCACCCCGACCTTTACTTCCGGCAAGCCCAGTCGCGCACTGGTCACCGCCAGGCGGATGTCGCAGGCCAGGGCCAACTCCAGCCCGCCGCCCAGTGCGACGCCGTTGATTGCTGCGATCACCGGAACCGGTAACGACCGAAGCCGCGCGAAGACCCGGTGGCCGGCCATGTTGTCGGCGTGGAACTGTGGGATGGGGGAGGACTTGACCTGTTTCAGGTCCGCGCCGGCGCAGAATGCGCGGGTGCCGGCGCCGGTGATGACCATCGCCCGCAGACGGTGGTCGCCTGCGGCCTGTTCGACGTGGGTAAGGACATGGGATAACCCGCCCAGGATCTCCCGATTTAGCGCGTTGAGTTTGTCCTCCCGATTCAATTGGACCCAGACGGCACTACCCTCCTGGGTCACCCGCACCAGCGGAGTACCGGAGTCGATCAAGTCAGCCTCCCAAGAGATTTGGCAAGAACATCACGATCTGCGGGAAGACGACGCAGAGCACCACTACCGCGACCATGACGAAGAAGAACGGCATCATCGGCCTGATTGCTGAAAGGACGGGAATTTTCCCGATCGAGGAAGCCACAAGCAGACAGATACCGACCGGTGGTGTGATCAAACCAAGGGCCAAGGTCATGACCGCCACGATCCCGTAGTGCACCGGGTCGATCCCCGCCAGGACGACGGCGGGCCCGAGCACCGGAATCATGATCGCCATCGCCGGCAGGGCGTCCATGAACAGCCCGATCGCGAACAGGATCAGCACGATCACGCCGAGCAACGCCCATCCTGGCACCGCATCGACGAGGCCTTGGAACAGGCGAGGAATCTGGTACAGGGTTAGGACGTAAGCGAGCATGGTGGCAGCCGCCAAAGCGAACAATGCGACCGAGGTGAGTTTCGCCGAAGAGACCAACACCCGCCCCAGATCCCGGATGCCGACAGTGCGGTAGACGACCAGGGCCAGAAACAGGGAGTAAGCCACTGCCAGCAAGGCAGCCTCGGTGGCTGTTACCCAACCCAGACGGAATCCACCCAGAACGATGACGATGATACCCAGCGCTGGCAATGCTTGAACGAAAGTCCGGCCGGCCTCACGTGCCTGGAAGGAGGACTCCCGGGGGTAGTTCTTCCGGCGGGCCACAAGGTAGGCGGCGATCATCATGCCCACCCCCATCATTAATCCCGGCACGATCCCGGCGAGGAACAGTGAACCGATGGAGGTGTTAGTGAGCGATCCCCACACGATGAGTTGGATGCTTGGTGGGATCACCGAACTGATGACGGCGGATGCTGCGGTGATACCGACGGTGAACCCGGCGGGGTAGCCCCGCTTGATCATCTGCGGGATGAGCACCGAGCCCGTGCCGGCTACGTCGGCGGTGGAGGAGCCGGACATGCCGGAGAACCCGATCGATGCGCCGACGTTGACGATGCCCAGTTCGCGACGCTCCAGGAACGG
>CALKWS010000061.1 GCA_938004115.1 uncultured Ruaniaceae bacterium | reverse complement strand
TGACCTGCAGTCCTCACCTACGACGGCCGCTGAGGCACGGCTTGGATTGGATTAGGATCGCGAAGTGAACTCCGGGCAACCACAGATTCCACTATGACGCACCGTTCCATAACATCGAACCCCACGACCGCGTGTACTGCGTCACACGCATTCGACGTCGTGATCGCCTCCGATCTGCGCTTTCCCGGCGGAACTTCTCACAGCATCGCGGAGGAGATCGCTGCACAGGACGTCGCGGGGTACCGCACAGGGTTGATTCATCTCAACGGGCCCCTGGTGAAGACCCTCAAACCGGTCAATCCCCTGATCCGCGAACAAGTCGAGGCTGGCGCCGCGGAACTGATCGTCGGTGCCCGGAAACTCCGGACGAGGGTCCTCGTGCTGCGCCACCCGGCCGTCGCCCAGGAGGCGCTGGACCAGTTGCCGATCATCGAAGCCGACTCGATCGTTGTCGTCGCGAATGCTGGTCCACGCGACGTCGACGGCATCCAACACTACAACCCCGCCCTTGTAACGCAGCGCATTCGGGAGCGGCTTGGCGTCGAACCACTTTGGGCTCCCATCGGCCCGCTGGTTCGAAGCGAGATCGAGGCGGCCCAGGACCCCGGCAGCATCACCCAGAAGGACTGGGTCAACATCATTGATGTCTCCGCTTGGGAAGTCGAACGTCCGGGTTGGGCTGCGGACCGTCCCGTCGTCGGACGGCACAGTAGACCGTCGCGGCAGAAATGGCCAGAGAGTGCGGCTGTGATCCAGCAGGTCTACCCCACTGACGGTTCGTGGGACGTGCGGATACTAGGTGGAGCAGAGCCTGTCGAAGACGTGCTGGGAGGAATCCCGCAAGCGTGGACGGTAATGCCGTTCGGTGCGATCTCTCCTAAGGAGTTCCTCGCTGGTTTGGACTTCTTCGTCTATTACCACGACACGCGTTGGGTTGAGGCCTTCGGCCGAACCATTCTTGAAGCCATCGCAAGTGGGCTACCCGCAGTCCTCCCGCCGCACTTCGAGCGTTTGTTCGGCCAGGCCGCGCTCTATGCTGAGCCGGCCGAGGTGAAAGCACTCATCGAGTCGTTGTGGCGCGATCGGGACCGGTACGTCCATCATGTGAACCAGGCGCGCACCCACATTAGATCCACCTTCGGGCATGAAGCGCATGTGAACCGGCTACGCGCATTGATCGGAGAGCCAGGCGGCGCAGTTGCGCACCGACCGGCGTCCGTCAGCCCGCCGCGGTTGTCGATCACTGAAACCCAACATCGGCCGGCGCCGGACCGGCCCCGGGTTCTACTCATGTCGAGCAATGGTTCCGGCATGGGACACCTCACCCGCCTCCTCGCCTACGCTCGGCGCTTGGATAAGGAGACGGAGCCGTACTTCCTGTCTATGTCCCAAGCCGCACCCGTAGTCGGACGCCTCGGCTATCCATATGAGTACCTGCCTTCCACCAAGGCGCTGGGTATGGCTCCGAGTCAATGGCAGGGGATGTTCGTCGACCGTGTGCTCGAGTCACTCGACCGCATCCGGCCGGAAGTCGTAATCTTTGACGGCACATGGCCCTACAACGGCATCCCAGAGATCCGCAGGAAGCGGCAGGACATCAAGTGGGTCTGGTCCCGGCGCGGGATGTGGCGTAAGGGCGCCAATGCCGAACAGATCCGCAAGGCCGACTGGTTCGACCTGGTGATCGAACCTGGTGACTTCGCCAGCCCTTATGACCGCGGCGCAACGGTTTCCGCCGACGGTCGCACCGTGGGACCTGTCACCCTCTTAGATGCCGAAGAGTTGGACAGTCGCGAACGCGCGCGGCAAGAATTGGGTCCGCCTCCCGATGGCCAATGGGCACTGGTCTCGCTCGGCGCGGGGAACATCAACGACACCTCGAGCGACATGGCAACCGCCATCGCGGTCCTGCGCGAGATGGGTGTCGGTGTGTGCGTGACGCGTCCGGAGATCGCCAATCGAGAGACGACCGATGACGATGTTCACGTGGTACGCGAGTATCCACTGGCCCGGCGTTACGCTGCGTTCGACCTCGTGATCAGCGCCAGCGGATACAACTCCTTCCAGGAACTGCTTCGGATGGGTGTGCCGAGCCTTTTCGTGCCCAACCAGGCGACCTCGTTGGACGACCAAGCCGCACGGGCTCAGTACGCCGCGGATCAAGGCTGGGCTCATCGCTTGGACCGACTCACCCCAGAAGGGGCCGTTCCGCTGCTCACTGATCTACTGGACCATGGCCCGACGATGGTCCAAGGGGCTCGCCAGGTGGATCCGGGCAATGGCGCGGCAGAGGCAGCGCGGTTGATCATTGAACTCGCGAACGCGACCCGATCGGCCGCAGGTCAATCATGAGAACACCACCAGCGCTCGCTAAGCGTCTAGTTCGTCGGGCTCGCCGCCTGCCCGGATACCGGTGGCTCCGGCGCAACGCCGTGGGCCGTATCCGACGGAGCGAGACCGCACGGGAAGTCGTCAATCGCGTCTTCGCCGGCTCCGGTTCCGGCAGCCGACGCATCCCGCGCCGGTTTCCGCATGCAGGAAACTTGCTCGATGGCCTCGGCGTGGACCAATTGCCCGTGGCGGTCATCTCCCTGATCGGAGTACCCAGCGAGAAGGTTGACGAGGTCATCGACGACATCGCGCGGCTGCAGATCCTGAGCGCTTCGTTCCGTCCCGTGTTCGTGATGGACTGCCCGAAGCTCGACTCACCGCGCAGGTACGGATACGTCGCTGAACTCCTCATCGCGCCCAGCGAGTGGGCCTTCCCCGACATCCGGTGGTCGAGTTACGCCGCTGAGCGTTTGTCCGACATCGTGCAACGCTACGAGGCTTCTATCGCGGTGACCGTGCCCCCGAGCGGCATGACGGAGTCAGTACGCCTCATGCTCGAGGCAGGGGCCACCCACTGAACGATCAAGAGCCCTCAAGGAGGCTTTCGATCACGCTCCGTCGCTTGCTGATGAGTCGCCGCAGTTGCGTCTCCCGGTTAGCGATCTTCGCTCGTTGCATCGCCGGGCCGCTCCAAGCGATGTAGCGCGCATGCGCGAGAGCGATTTGTTGCCGAAAGGTGTAGTGCGAGGCCCCACCTCGTTCTGGACGGCCTAGTGCGACCTGCAGTGTCCGCGCCGCCTCAACAGGCTGTGAACAGTGGAGGTGGATCTTCGCCACATCGAAGGCGATCGGAAGTTCGCCGGCGTACTCCCAATCGATTAGGACGAAGCCTCGGTCCGGCAGCATCATGATGTTCGTGCCGACGAGATCGCCGTGCCCGTAACTGACTTCGACGAGCTGGTCCCGGCTTACCAGTGAGCGGATTTGGGCGGCGAGTTGATCGGAGATGGAATGGTCGCGTGCAGCCTTTTCCCAGCGCTTCGGGAACTTGGGTCCGAGTACCTTCGAGAGCCGCACGTCCGCTATCCCGTATCCCTCATAGAGTCGCCGAAGGCCGGAAGCGACCTCGCCCGCTATGCTCTGCAGTTCCTTGCCGGCGCGCGGGTGGCGGCCGAAAAGCGACTCCTCGATCAAGTACTAGATCGGAAGAGCGTCGGGTAGGGAAAGGGTGTAGATCTCGGTGGTCGCCGT
>CALKWS010000060.1 GCA_938004115.1 uncultured Ruaniaceae bacterium | reverse complement strand
GCGAGGCGTTCGGGGGCTGAGCCACCCCGGGGGTGCGGTAGGCGAGGCGTTCGGGGGCTGAGCCACCCCGGGGGTGCGGTAGGCGAGGCGTTCGGGTCTGAGCCGCCCCCTCGGCACAGTAGGATCAGCCCACATGGTCCAACTCGGCTCACTGCAGCGCCCGATGCTCCTCGGCAAGATCCACCGCGCCACCGTCACCGCGGCCGATCTGCACTACGTCGGTTCCCTCACCGTGGACACCAACCTGCTGCAGGCGGCCGACCTGTTGCCCGGTCAGCAGGTCGACGTCGTCGATATCACCAACGGCGCGCGGCTGACCACCTACGTGATCCCCGGTGAACCGGGCAGCGGGCAGGTGCAGATCAACGGCGCCGCAGCACACCACATCCACCCCGGTGACCTGGTGATCGTCATCGCCTACGGCATGCTCAGCGACGCCGACGCTCGCAACTACGAACCCGCCGTGGTGTTCGTGGACGGCGATAACCGCATCCTCACCACCGGCGGTGAGCCCGGGCAGGTGCCGGAGACGGCCGGCCCGCAGCCCATGCTGCGCTCCAGCGGGATCCCGTTCAGCCAGGCCCGCTCCGGCAACTAGGGAACCGGACGGACCGGTGCCTGCCGGTTCGGAACCGGCAGGCCCGCAACGGCCCGCCGTTCACAGGTGGTCGCGTTCGATGTCGCGGCTCCAGGTCTGTGAATGCACCCGTTCGGCGCCGTGCCAGGCGTCCAACTCGGCGTAGACGTGGAAGTGCGTCGGAGTGGAGGTCAGCACCGTGCGGGTGATCGTGCGTACCTGCCAGTCCCCGCGGGAGAACCCCATCTCCCACCATGTCTCCCCGCGCACCGAGTTGACGTCCCCGGCCACGTGGGAGTAGCGCTCCCAGGCGTTCCGGTGCACCTTCAGGTCGATGTCCTCGAAGTGGACCACGCCCAGGTCCTTGACCACCTCCAGCGCGCCGGAGAGGTCGACCATGCTGCGGCTCACCCGCCAGTCCTGCTCCCCGGGCGTGAGTTGGCGGACCTCCAACGGCGGGGCACCCTCGGGCTCGCCGAACGTCGGGGCGGGCTCGCCGTCATCGACGCCGCGGGGCCGGACGGGCAGGATCAGCCTGCTGGAGGCGGGGTGGACCGTGAGTTGCACCGGCTCCGGCGCCGGCCACACCACGGGCCAGTACGACGTCGAGACCGACACCCGCAGCCGGTGGCCCGGTGGGAGCGACTGCGCCATCCCGTTCAGCTGCACGCGCACCGTGTAGCGTTCCCCGGGCTGCAACGGCTGCGGATTGTCGGCGCCGTTGAGGTGGTTCAGGTTCTGCACCCCGTAACTGATCCGGGTAGCGGATCCGTCGGGTGCCACGTCGGATAGGCGCACGATCACCTGGGCGATCGGCTGGTCCACCGACACGTCCAGCTCCACCACCGGGGCGCCGAGTAGTTCCAGCGTCTCGGTCAACTCGGCGCTGGTGAACACCAGTGAGCCGCCGTCCTCCTCGCGTTGGTCATAGGGCATGTCCGGGGGAGCGTTGTAGGAGCACCACTTACCGGCGAACTGGCCCACCGAGAGCGGGGACTGCACCGTGCTGCTCGCCTCGCTGGTGGGCTGCTCGCCCGGTTGCAGGATCTGGTACAACTCCAGCGGGTAGACGGTCTGCTCGATCCGGTCACTGGGCCAGGAGGGCTCCCCGACCCAGCGCCCCGGGCGCTCCTCGTAGGTGGTGGCCGGGGGAACGGTGTCCTGCATCCAGATCGTCAGTTCCGGCCCGTCCATGGCTCCGTTGTCACGCTTGCCCTTGAGCCAGTGGTCCCACCAGGCCACCACCTCCTGCAGGAACCCGATCGCCGGCCCCGGCTGGCCCAGGTGCGGGTACTTGTGGCTCCACGGCCCGATCAGCCCACGGGTGGGCACCTGCAATCCCTCCAGCAGGCGGAACACCGCGTTGGAGTACCCATCGGCCCACCCGGACGCCGCGAACACCGGCACCTGCACGGCGGAGTAGTCCTCGATGATCGAGCCGTGCCGCCAGTAGTCGTCGCGGCGCTGGTGCTCCAGCCAGGTCTCCAGCCACAGCCCGCTGCCCTGGAGCCGTTCCTGCCACATGTCGAACCACCGGTCGCCCACCAGCGCCGGATCCGGAGGGCAGGAGTTGTAGGCGAACATCGTGGACGCCCAGGACAGGTTGTCGGTGAGCAGCGACCCGCCCATGTAGTGCACGTCGTCGGCGTACCGGTCATCGGTGGAGCACACCGTGACGATCGCCCCCAGGGACTCAGGCCGGCGGGCAGCGACCTGCAGGCCGTTGAACCCGCCCCAGGAGATGCCGATCATCCCTGTGGTGCCATCGCACCAGGGCTGGGCGGCGAGCCAGGCGAGCACGTCCTCGCAGTCGGTCAGTTCCTGCTCCAGGTACTCATCGGTCAGCACGCCCTCGGAATCGCCCGAGCCGCGCAGGTCCACCCGCAGGCAGGCGTACCCGTGGCCGGCCATGTAGGGATGGTGGATCGAGTCCCGCTGGGCGGTCAGGTCCCGCTTGCGGTACGGGATGAGTTCGACGATCCCCGGCACCGGTTCGTCCACCGCGGAGGCCGGACGCCACAGCCGCGCGGCCAGTCTGGTGCCATCGCGCACCGGGATCCACAGATGTTCGATCTCCTCCACGTGATGGGGCAGGGAGGTGACGGTCCGCACTCA
>CALKWS010000059.1 GCA_938004115.1 uncultured Ruaniaceae bacterium | reverse complement strand
AATCCAGTGACGCTGCGAGACGGTACGCCTACGGGTACTGACGATCTACGGGACTACATCGCCTACGAGGAACCGTATCGTTTGAGCGAAGTCGATCCGCGCCGAGAGCGCGTTCGATGCTCCGAGTGTGGCGATGAACGCCCGTCGTCCGAACTGTGGGTGATTAAGCACCGTCATGCCCGGCATGACCGGGGCCATCTCAGGAACTACTGCCAGGAGCACATTCCGCGGGATCCCTGGCAAGGGCACGGCGCTAGTCCGCGCTGGGCAGAAACTACGATCTGCCCGCGATGTCTCCTCACAGTGCCGAGCGGAACCGGTCGGTGCGAAGATTGCGGTTGGAGCCGCGTCTGAACTCTTGATTGCGTCTGGAGTGGGAGTCATGGACGTGTCGGTCCGGTGTTTGTGCTGAACGGTATTGCGGCTAATTCCGGCTCCCCGGACCCGACCGGTTCTTCAGCCGAGCTGATGCTTGGCCATCCTGCGGGTTGAGATCCCGTGGAGGTAGCAATCTGCCGCGCATGGTGATCACTGCTGGCTCCGCGCGGCGCCCCGCGAAGGTGCGGGTCGTCCATCCGCCAACTGCTGTGCGGATTCAGCGTAAGTCGGGTTCGAGGTAGATCGACATCTCCAAGGGTGCGGCCGCCCGGGCACGCTGCTCGGCGGCGTCGATCGCGGTGGCGATCTCCTCGGCGGTGTCGGTGCGGGTCACCGCGATCTTGGCGGCGACGAGGATCTGGTCGGGGCCTAGGTGCAAGGTACGCATGTGGATGACCGAATCGACCCCGTCGCCGACGAGCGCATTCTCGATCGCGCGGTGATGTTCCGGGACCGCTGACTCCCCGATGAGCATGGAGGCCATCTCGATCGCGAGGAACACGGCGATGATCACCAGCAGGACCCCGATCGCTGCCGTTCCGGCCGCGTCCCAGCGGCCGTCCCCGGTGAGGAGGGTCAGCCCGACTCCTACCATCGCGAAAACCAGGCCGACGAGGGCGCCGGTGTCCTCCAGGAGGATCACCGGGAGTTCTGGTGAACGGGTCCTGCGGATGTAGCGCAGCCATGGCAGGCGGCCGCGCACCCGATTGGCCTCTTTGACGGCGGTGCGCAGCGCGAAGGCCTCCATGCCGATGGCCAGGCCCAGGACGAGCGGGGGCACCCAGTGCCACGCGTCGATGCCGTGTGGATCGGACCACTTGTGCCAGGCCTCATACAGCGCGAAGCAGCCGCCGAGGGTGAACAGCACGATGGACACGACGAAGGCGTACACGTACCGCACTCGGCCGTACCCGAACTGGTGCGTCGGGGAGGGCTGCCGCTGGGCGCGGCGCCCGCCGATGAGCAGCAGCGCCTGGTTGCTGGAGTCAGCCACCGAGTGGACACCTTCGGCGAGCATCGAACTGGAACCGGTGAGGAACCAAGCAAGAAACTTCGTCACCGCAATGCCCAGGTTGGCCAGCAGCGCGGTGATCACTGCCTTGGTCCCGCCGCTAGCAGCCATCGGTGCTCCCGTGGTCAAAGGGTCTACCGCCGCAGCATAGAGCCGGGCGGTACCGAGCACGAGCGGACGCCCGCGACTTCAAGTTTCGGGCTTATTTCTGCGCTTCCGGCCCCGACGCGGAACTGCCACC
>CALKWS010000058.1 GCA_938004115.1 uncultured Ruaniaceae bacterium | reverse complement strand
GGCCGGCGGGTGCTGGTCACCGGAGCCAGTGGCTACATCGGCGGGCGCGTCATCCCCGAGCTGCTGGCCGCCGGGTTCACCGTCCGGGCCACCGCCCGCTCGGTGGAGCGGCTGCGTGGCCGGTCCTGGTTCGGCCAGGTGGAGACCGCCGAGGCGGACCTGCAGTCACCCGAGCAGGTGCGCGCGGCGATGCAGGACGTGCACACCGTGCTGTACCTGGTGCACTCCATGGGCGCCGGCACCGACTTCCTGGACCGGGAGGAGCAGATCGCCCGCACCGTGGCCCGCGCCGCCGAGACCAGCGGAGTGCACCAGATCGTGTACCTGGGCGGGTTGCATCCCCCGGAGCTCGCGCCGGACGACCTGTCGGACCACATGCGCTCCCGGGACCAGGTCGCACGGATCCTGCTGGAGGCCCCGGTCCCGGCGCTAGTGCTACGTGCCGGTGTGATCATCGGGTCCGGCTCGGTGTCCTTCGAGATGATCCGGCACCTGGCCGAGGTGCTCCCGGTGATGCCCGGGCCGCGCTGGCTGACCAACTGGGTGGAGCCGATCGCGATCCGGGACGTGCTGTACTACCTCGCGCACGCCAGCGCGCTGCCGGACCCGGCGAACCACGACGTCGGCATCGGTAATGGGCACCCGCAGCAGTTCCGGCAGTTGCTTACCGACTACGCCGACGTGGCGGGCCTGGGCAGGCGGTGGGTGTACGCGCTGCCGGTGCCGGCGCCCCGGCTGTCCGGGTTCTGGATCGGGTTGACCACCCCGATTCCCCGGGGCATCGCGATGCCGCTGGCGGCGTCCATGGCCGAGGACGCCGTGACCACCGAGCACCGGATCGCGGACCTGATCCCGGACCCGCCGGGCGGGTTCACCTCCTACCGGGAGGCCTGCCGCCGCGCCATCCGGCGGCAACTGACCGGACGGGTGGAGACCACGTGGGATCACGACGTGCACGCCGGTGCCGAACCGGCCGAACCGCTACCCTCCGACCCCGAGTGGAGCGGGCACACGGTGCTGACGGACGTGCGCGAGCGCGACAGCGCGGTTCCGGCCCACCGGGTGTGGCAGGTGATCTCGGCCATCGGCGGACCCAGTGGCTGGTACTCCCCGGCGTTGCTCTGGCGCATCCGCGGATGGTTGGACAAGGCCGCCGGTGGGTACGGCCTCACCCGGGGCCGGTCCGCTCCGGATTCGGTGCAGGTGGGGGACCACATCGACTGGTGGCGGGTGGAGTCGGTCAAGCCCGGGCAGGAACTGACGCTGCGCGCGGAGATGCGGGCCGCGGGCCGGGCGTGGCTGCAACTGTCCGTCGCGCCCCGACCGGGCGGGGGCTGCCGGTACCGCCAGCGAGCCGTGTACTTCCCGCGCGGACTGCTCGGGCGGGCCTACTGGGCGGCCGTGCTGCCCTTCCACGCGCTGATCTTTCCCGCGATGGCCCGCAACATCCTGCGTGCCGCCAAACGCGCCGACTACCACCCCTCCTGGGCGACCGCGGAGACTGGCTGAGCGGCCCGAGGAGCTCATACCGAGCGGCCCGCGGGCTCGTACCAAGTTGCCCGGGGCTCACCCTCCGGGGGCCGGCGCGGCGGCCCGCCGCACGGCGTCGACGCTGCGGGCCACATCCTGGTCGGTGGTGGACCAGTTGCTCACCGAGATCCGCAACACGCTGCTGCCGTGCCAGGTGGAGCCGGTCATCCACACCTCCCCCAGGTCGAGCAGCCGAGCGGCGACGTCACGCGTTTGCCCGTCGGTGCCGAACGTCAGGCATGGGTGAACACCACGTCGTTCCGCACGCGCACCTGCGGCAGCCCGCCGAGCTCCTCGGCGAACGTCCGGGCGTGGGCGCACATCCGCTCCACCAGCTCGGCGGTGCCCCGGCGGCCCAACGTCCGCAACACCGCCCACACCGGAACGGCACGGCCCCGCCGGGACAGTTCGGGCACCTTGTCCGCCGGCTGCAGGGAGGCGTCCCGGATCAGGTACGGGCCGGTGATGCCCACCGCGGCCTGCAGTGCCGCGGGATCACGCACGATGCACAGGCCACTGTCGTAGGGACCATCTCCTCTCCGCGCGGGGCGCCCACCGTGCACCTGGGCGTCGCGGACCCCGAGCGGATCCGACAGGTCCGGGTGAACGGGCGACAGGTGCCGGAGATGGCCTCCGCGGTGGAGTTCCACGGCCTGCCCACGGGCGATGCCCTCCGGGTGGAACTTCGGGTGAGCGGCACCGACCCCGTGCGACTCACCGTGGCGGACATTTCCGGAACGCTCGACGCCGTGGCGGGGCTGCCCGGCTATACCGGCGCACCGCCCGAGGTGTTCCTGGGCGGTGTGCGCGACGGATGGACGTGTGGCGATCGCCGCCCGTGGTTAGGCTCCAGGCATCATGGACTCCCCCATCGCCCAGTACCTGCGCCGGTTGCACGCGGAGATCTCCCAGGTGCGCCACGGCGAGCCGTACACGCTGGGGCCCAAGGGCACCGTCATCGACCCCGATGACTTCGGCATCTGCCTGGTCACCGCCGACGGGTACCTGTACCAGGCCGGCCTCACCGGCAAACCCTTCTCGATGCAGTCGCTGTCCAAGCCGTTCAGTTACGGGTTGGCCCTGGCGGACCTGGGCTTCCCGGCCGTGGACGCGAAGGTCGACGTGGAACCCTCCGGGGAGTCGTTCACCGAGATCTCCCTGGCCCCGGGCACCGGCCGGCCGGCCAACGCGATGATCAACGCCGGTGCCCTGGCGGTGGCCGGGCTGATCAAGGGGGCGGGCGGTAAGTCCGCGATCACCAGGATCGAGGAACATTACTCCGCCTTCGCGGGCCGGGACCTGCGCAGCGATCGGCGGGTGTACGGCGCCGAACGGCGCAACAGCGACCGCAACCACGCGCTGGCCTATCTGCTGAGTTCCTTCGACATCATCGAGGGTTCGCCCACCACGGCGCTGGAGACCTACCTGCGCCAGTGCGCCATCCAGATCACCTGCCGTGACCTGGCGATGATGGCCGCCACCCTCGCCAACGGCGGCATCAACCCGCACACCGGGCAGGAAGCGCTCGGGATCCAGGAGGTGGAGCGGGTGCTGTCGGTGATGATGACCTCGGGCATGTACGACGACGCCGGTGACTGGATGGTCACCGTGGGCATGCCCGCCAAGTCCGGGGTGGGCGGGGGCACCCTCGCGGTGCTGCCGGGGCAGGCCGGACTCGCGGTGTTCTCCCCGCCGCTGGACCGGCACGGCAACAGCGTGCGCGGGGTGGCCACCTGCCGGCGGTTGTCCGCCGACACCGAGATGCACTTCGTGCGCTCCGCCCGCCCGGGCCGTTCGGCGATCCGGGCACGGTACCCGATCACCCAGGTGCCCTCCGACGTGCGCCGCACCGAGGAGGCCGACGAGGCACTGCGGGACCACGGCCACCGGGCGATGGTGATCGAACTGGCCGGTGACCTGCTGTTCGCCGGGACCGAATCGATGATCCGCAAGATCAGCGCGCTACCGGACGAGGTCGAGCACATCGTGCTCGACGCCCGCCGCGTGGGTGAGGTGGGCAGCATGTGTTTCACCCTGCTCCGCCAGGCCCGGAAGACCCTCGCGGACGCCGGTCGGCACCTGGTGCTGATCGACCCCGAGGCCACCCTGGCCGAGGCGTTACCGCAGGACCAGGTGGCCGTGTTCGCCACCCGCAGCGCCGCCGTCGCGCACTGCGAGGAGCAGCTCCTGTCGCGCTACTTCCCCGACCTGGCCGTCCCCGACCGGGTGCCGGTGCTCAAGTCACCGGCGCTGGCGATGATGTCGGCGGCGGACACCGAGGCGCTGGTGGCTCGGATGCAGCACCGCATTTACGACGACGGGACGGTGCTGCGCCGGATGGGGCAACGGTTCGACGGGGTGTACTTCATCGTCTCCGGCACGGTCACCACCACCGCACGCGACGCCGAGGGCAACCGGGTCCGGCTGGCCACCCTCAGCGCCGGGATGACGTTCGGGGAACTGACCCTGGGCCGGGAGGAACGCCAGCAGAGCACCCAGCGTGCCCGCGGCCGGGTGGAGGTGATGGTGCTGACCGAGGAGGCGATCGCCCAACTCGAAGCCGATGATCCCCGCCTCGCGATCGAACTGTGGCGTGCGCTCACCCGGGAGGCCTACACCAGGGTGGACCAGTACCTGCGGGAGGTGGCGACCCTGGTGCGCGACTGACGCCGTCCCCACGCGAGCCTGACGGCACCTCAGTCGCGGCTGACGGCACCCTCAGTAGACTGCTAGGGAGGTACCAACCGGGATCGGGACGAAACCGGCGTCGTCCTCAGCCCGAACCACAGCGCACTGCAGACCCGAACGGAAGGGAGTAACTCGGTGAACTTCTTCCAGTTCCTTTCCAATCGCAGTGACGACTTCGTCGAGCAAGGACTGGAGCATGCCGCCATTGTGGGCCTATCGGTCCTGCTGGCCACCATCATCGGCGTCGGCGTCGGTATCGCCACGTACCGGACCGACCGGCCGCGGGAACTGGTCCTGGCGGTTGCCGGGGTCATCCTGACCATCCCGTCCTTCGCCCTGTTCGTGCTGTTGCTCGGACCGCTCGGGCTCGGCTGGCAGCCGGTGCTGGTGGCCCTCACCGGCTACGGCCTGCTCCCCGTACTGCGGAACACGATCACCGGGCTACGCGGCGTCGACCCGGCCGTCATCGAGTCGGCCAAGGGGATGGGCATGAACCGGCGACAGCGGTTGCTCCGGATCGAGTTGCCGCTTGCCTGGCCGGTCATCATCACCGGCATCCGCGTCACCACCCTGGTGTTGCTGGGGATCGCCGCCATCGGTGCGGTCGTCAACGGCCCCGGCTACGGTGACTTCATCTTCGAGGGCCTGCGCAGGGTGGGGACCCCGGTCGCGGTGAACCTGGTACTGGCCGGAATCGTGGGCGTGATGATCCTGGCCGTGCTGTTCGACCTGCTGTTCTATTCCGCACGCCGACTGACCACCTCCAAGGGGATCCGATGACGACTGTTGAGCCGACGACCCGGGATGACCGCGAGGTGATGATCCGCCTGGAAGGCCTCACCAAGCGGTACCCGGGTCAGTCACAGAACGCCGTGGACGACTTGGACCTGGAGATATACCAGGGTGAGATCGTGGTGCTGGTGGGCCCCTCCGGCTGCGGCAAGACCACCACGATGAAGATGATCAACCGCATCATCGAACCCACCGACGGGCGCATCATCATGGCCGGGGAGGACGTCACCAAGGCGAACCCCGATGAACTGCGGCGCAAGATCGGGTACGTGATCCAGCAGATCGGGTTGTTCCCGCACATGACCATCGGGGAGAACATCGCCACCGTCCCCAACCTGCTCGGCTGGGACAAGGCCCGCACGGCCAGGCGCGTGGATGAGCTGCTGAACCTGGTGAACATGCCGGCCGAGGAGTACCGCGACCGGTACCCCAAGGAGTTGTCCGGTGGTCAGCAGCAACGCGTGGGGGTGGCCCGGGCCCTGGGCGGCGACCCGGCGGTGCTGCTCATGGACGAACCGTTCGGTGCGATCGACCCGATCACCCGGGACCGGCTGCAGAACGAGTTCCTGCGCCTGCAGGCCGAGGTGCGCAAGACCATCGT
>CALKWS010000057.1 GCA_938004115.1 uncultured Ruaniaceae bacterium | reverse complement strand
CGGGCCTTGTCGATGCCCGCGGTGAGGAACCCGAACGCGAGCGCCACCGCGAGCAGCGCCAGTCCCCGCTCCACCTTGCGGCGCCGGGCGGCCTCGTACTCCGGGGAGCCCTCCGGGCCGTCCTTGGCGGGGATGCCCTGGCCCCAGTTGGCGATGATCATGCACAGCAGCACCACCACGGGAACGATCTGGTGGGAGATCTTGCCGAAGGAATAGCCGAAACTGTTGGCCAGTACCAGGGTGACCAGCACGATCGTGGTGCTCACCCGGGGCCGCCAGCCCACCATCATCAGCCAGATCGCCGCGATGGCCACGATGTCCAGCAGGAGGAACGTGGGCGCGGGCGGGAATCCGCCCACCGGGTAGGGCAGGCTGAACAGCGGCGGGTTGAAGAAGCCCTCCGGCACCCGGTCGATCCATGCGTGGTGGCGCGCGTCGAACAGCAACAGGTAGGCGCCGAACAGCCACCGGAAGATCACCAGTGAACTGGCCGGCACCGCCACGGTGTGCCCGATCCGCCCCCAGACCCGTTGCAGCGCGGTGTCAATCAAGGATCTCCACCTCCTCCACGGTGGTCCGCTCCAGCACCGCTCCGGTGGCGTAGTCGACGTGGACCTCGTCGTACCGCACGGTCAACCGGTCCGGGTCCAGCCCCAGCGACTGCAACCTGGCGGCCAGCCAGGCCCGGGCCTCCCGCTGGTCGGCCTCACTCGGGGTGTGCAACCGCGCCTCGAAGCCCCAGTCCAGCCGGCCGCTGTGCAGGGACGCGGAGGCCGGGGCGTCCTGTCCGAACGCGGTGGCCACCAGCCCGCCCAGGTAGGACGGCGGGATCGGATCGAGGAACGTGACGTGATCGAGGCGGACCGCGTTGCCCTCGGCGTCATAGCCCACCAGATCCCGCACCTCGAACACGGCCCGGTCGCCGACGATGTAGGTCTCGATGTACCCCCCGCCCGGGAGGATCATCGCGGGGTAGGGCTCGGAATCGAATGCCTGGTAGATGCCGTAGGGGAGCACCAGCGCAGCGCCGATCAGGATCGTTGCCGCGGTGCCGAAGAGTGGTTTGTCTCGTCCGCGGAGCCCCCGGGGTTGCGTCGCTCGCATCCGTTCCTCCCGGAACTTCCCCGTGCCCGTCGTTGCGCCTAGTGCGCGTCATAGTAACCCCGGGCGCAGGCGCACAACAGCCCCAGAACGCAAGGTGCCCTAGAAGGCATCCAGGGGCTGACGACGGCGGCTTGGGGCGTTTACGATCAAGTTCCGCCAGGAGCACTGGAGCCGAGCATGCGAACCCTCATCGTCACCGAGTTCATCACCCTGGACGGGATCATCGACTCCCCCGGCGGCGGGGACCATCCGCAGGCCGGCTGGACGTTCAAGGACGTGGAGTTCGACGAGGCCGCGTACGAACTCAAGGGCCGGGAACAGGAGGAGGCCGGTGCGCTGCTGCTGGGCCGGCGCTCGTATGAGGAGTTCGCCCCCGTCTGGCCCACCATGACCGAGGAGTTCGCCGGCTACAACGCCATGCCCCGGTACGTCGTCTCCCGCACCCTGCAGGACACCAGCCTGTGGCCGGCGCAGATCCTGGGCTCCCTGGACGAGGTCCGGGAACTGAAGCAGGGTGAGGGCGACCCGATCATCGTGCACGGCAGCGCCACCCTCGCCCAGGGTCTGGCCGCCGAGGGGCTCGTGGACCGCTACCACCTCCTGGTGTTCCCGCTGCTGCTGGGAAGCGGGAAACGGCTCTTCGACGCCGGGCCGAAGCAGGCCCTGCGGGTGGTGGAGTCCCAGACCTACAGCAACGGCATCATCAAGGCGGTCTACGACGTCGTGCACTGAGTTGCCAGGTGTGCCGGCCGACGGCGGGGCG
>CALKWS010000056.1 GCA_938004115.1 uncultured Ruaniaceae bacterium | reverse complement strand
TGCGGAGCACCCCGCGGGCGTCGCGCTCCTCCCCGTTGGCCACCAGGAACCGGGGTGATTCGGGGATGGTCAGGGCCAGCCCGCCGTAGGCGAAGGCGGGCACCACCTCCACGATGAACATCCACCGCCAGGCCTCCAGCCCGAACCACAACTCCTCCGTAGCGCCGCCGGCGACGGCGGCCAGCCAGGCGTCGGACAGCAGCGCCACGAAGATGCCGGTGACGATCGCCAACTGCTGTAGGGATCCCAGTCGCCCGCGGATAGGGGCGGGGGCGATCTCGGCGATGTAGGCCGGGGCGATCACCGACGCCGCGCCCACGCCCAAGCCGCCCAGCACCCGCCAGCCGATCAGGTCCGCCGGCCCGAACGCCAGGCCCGAGCCCAGCGCGGAGAGGAAGAACAGCGCGGCGGCGATCACCATCACCCGCACCCGTCCGATCCGGTCCGCCAGCCGGCCGGCCAGGTAGGCGCCCGCGATGCAGCCGAGTAACGCCGAGGACACGGTGAAGCCGAGCAGGCCCGGGCTCATCTCGAACTGCGCCTCGATGGCGCTGACGGTGCCGTTGATCACGGCGGTGTCGAACCCGAACAGGAACCCGCCGAGCGCGGCGACGGTGGCGAGTTGGATCGCCTTGCCGGTGAAGTAATCGGTTTGTGCCGGAGTCGACATCGGAGCCCTCCCCGCGCGGTACGTTCGGTCACAGTAGCCCCGTCCGCACCGGGGCGCTCGCCGAGAGGTCGCGGCTAGGATCGACCGCCGGAAGGCCTTCGGCCGGCGCCGGACCGGTGCGGCGGGCGAGCGTGGCCGGCAGGGAACGGGACAGGGAGCGGTGATGGTGAGCGGGTCGAGGCGGGCCCTGCGGGTGTGGCTGCTCGGTGCGTTGGCCCTTGTGCTCGTTCTGACGGGGTGCGCGGGCCAACTGCCGTCGAAGGGTGCTCCGCCGAAGGGCGCACCGCCGGCCGGGTTCGCCGGCAGTCAGGGGCAGCACGTGCCCGACGACGGCGTACACCCCGACGCGATCAGCCGCACCGAGGTCTTCTGGTCCGGTGGGCAGCAGGTGGAGGTGACCGTCCACGTGGGCCCGGTGGTCCGCGCCCGGTCGGGCGGGGCGCTGCAGTTGCGGTTCGAGGCCACCGGCGGGCCGCCCGGTGCCGCAGTTGACCTGCCGGAGTTGTTCGGTGTGCCTGCCGGCGATGCCCCGGTCGATGCGCGGATCCTGGATGCGGACGGGTTGATGGTGTACGAGCCGATGCGGCTGGAGGGCGTCACACCGCTGACCAGGTTCCTCGATCAGAGCCGTCTCGAAGCAGACGCAGGGCCAGCGCGATGGGTGGGCTACTACCCGATGCCGGACGGCCCGATGCACGTGCTGTTGCCCTATTTCGGGCTGGTGCAGGACGTGCATGTGGAGCAGGGCATCGTCTCTGAGGTGCCCGGGATGGCGGACCTGCTCACTGACCAGATCATGACCGCCGAGAGTTTCCCGCTGCGCCAGCACAGTGAACCGGCCGGCGCGCCGGGGGAGGGGCCCGGCCCGGTCGGAGACCACGACGCGACCTTGGAGGTGGCCGACCCGCAGGGCCGGTACGGTTCGGCGGCGGTGCGCGTGGAGGAGGTCCGCCGCGTGGGCGGACTGCTGGTGGGGCGGATCGAGGTGCAGCAGGTGACCGCGGATTCCGACGCCCCGCACGGCGCTGCGTGGGCCGTGCACGCCGGGTGGTTGGCCGGCGAGGTGAGCGATTCGGACGGCGCGGATGACACGGACGGCACAGACCCCTCCGACGCAGGCGCGGCTCCCGGCGCAGGGCTCATGCACGCCGCCGACGGCCCGACGTTGTTGGTGGACGGCCAGCGGGTGTTCCCGATGACCTATGACGTCGCCGGGCGCCCCGACGA
>CALKWS010000055.1 GCA_938004115.1 uncultured Ruaniaceae bacterium | reverse complement strand
GCGGGTTCGGTGGCCGGGGAGTCCGGTGCCGGGCGCCGCCCCCAGAACGAGGCCAACAGCCCCCCGGAGATGTTGTGCCACACCGAGAAGATCGCGCCCGGGAGCGCGGCTTCGGGGGTGAAGTGGGTCTGCGCCAGCCCCGCGGCCAGGCCGGAGTTCTGCATCCCGACCTCCACCGAGATCGCCCGGCGGGTGGGTATCCGTTTACTGGTGAGCATCGCGGCCAGGTAGCCGGTGGCGTAACCGGCGACGTTATGCAGCATCACCCCCAGGATGAGCAGCACCCCGGCGGCCAGCAGCGCGTCACGCGAACCCGCCACCACGGCGATGACCACGTAGGTAATGCCCGCCACCGACACCCACGGCAGCGCCGGCTGCACGGACTCCACGACCCTGGGCAGCACCCAGCGCAGCACCAGCCCGCCGATCACCGGGATGGCGACGATCTGCACGATGCTCCAGGCCATGGCACCGGCGGAGACGGGCAGGAACTGGCCGGCCAGCCACAGTGTCAGCAGCGGGGTCAGGATCGGGGAGAGCAGGGTGGACACCGACGTCATGGTCACCGACAGGGCCACGTCACCGCGGGCAAGGTAGGTGACCACGTTGGAGGAGGTGCCCCCGGGCACACAACCCACCAGGATCATCCCGGCGGCCAGTTCCGGCGGCAGTTGCAGCATCCAGCTGATGCCCAGGGCGATCAGCGGCATGAATGTGTACTGGAAGGCGACGCCGGCGAGCACCGGGAGGGGACGTTTGAGCACCAGGGCGAAGTCGGGGATCGTCAGCGTCAGCCCCATGCCGAACATGATCACCATCAGCGCCGGCGTCACCCCGGCGCCGAGCGGCGCGAACGTGGCCGGCCAGAGCAACGCGACGGCCGCACCACCGAGGATCAGCAGGGGGAAGACGGTGACCGCGAGTTTGGCGCTACGGGAACTTGGGTCGGCCGGTGACGCCGGCGAGGCGGTGGACATACCGTTCAGCATCTGCCCGCTGGCCCTCGCCCGCAATCCGCCACGGTGTCCCGCCGTGCTGAGCGTCCGCGCGGCTCAGCCCGCGCGCCGGGGTGGATCCGCCCTGCGGTCCTGACGCCAGTCGACCACGCCCACCACCCCGGAGATGGTGATGATGACGGCGATCGAACCGAAGGTGATCAGGATCGCCGGGGTCCATCCGAAGGCCGCCTGCGCGGCGAAGAAGACGGCCGTGTTGAACGCGATGCCCACCGCCGTGCCGATCCGCTGCCCGGTCTGCATGATCCCGCCGGCGGACCCGGCATAGGTCAAGGGCACCTCGCGCAACGACAACGTCTGGTTCGGGCTCACCACGTTTCCCTGGCCGGCGCCGATGAGCGCCATGCTCGCCAGCAGCCACCAGATGCTGAGCCCGAACCGGTCATGCAGCACCAGCACCGCCCCGCTGCTGAGCAGCCCGAGCAGCAGGACCCCGATGCCGAACAGCACGATCTTGCGCCCCACACGCACCACGTGCCGCCCGGCGATCGCCGCGGTGATCGCGGACATGATGGCCGAGGGCAGTCCCACCAGGGCTGCTTCCAGCGCGCTGTATCCCTGCCCGAGCTGCAGGTAGAGCGCCATCACCACCCACACGCTGGTCATCCCGGTGAAGTACAGCCCGATCAGCAACGAGCCGTTGGCGAAGGTCCGCACCCGGAACAGGGCCATGTCCACCATCGGGGAACGGCCGCGTGCCTTGTACCGGGCCTCCCAGCGAACCCAGGCGAGGAACAGTACCGCCGCCACCGCCAGCAGCGACCAGATCCAACCGCCGGACTCGGACTGCACGAACGGGAGCATCGTGGCGAGCGTGGCGGCACTCAGCAGGAGGATGCCCACCGGGTCCAGGTCGGGGCGGGCGCGCCCGGGGCTATCGCCCACCACCTGCGGCAGTGCGCGCCAGGCGGAGCCGGGCAGCCAGAACACCGCGGTGATGATCCCGACGACGGCGATGGGCACGTTGATGAGGAACGCCGCCCGCCATCCCCAGTCCGGACCCAGCAGGGCGATCAGCGCACCGCCCAGCACCGGGCCGATGGCCACCGACACACCGACCATCGACCCGAACATCCCGAACGCCCGGCCGCGTTGCTCCCCCTGGAAGTACTGCTGGATCAGCCCGACCGTCTGCGGGTTGAGGAACCCGGAGCCGAACCCCATGAACACCCGGGCGATGTTCAGCACCAGTTCGTTGGGCGCCAGCCCGGCCGCGAGCGAGGCCAGGCCGAACACCGCGACCCCGAGGATGAACAGCCGGGCCCGCCCGTACAGGTCCCCGGCGCGTCCGGCGGGTACCAGCAGCACCCCGAACGCCAGGGTGTACCCGGTCAGCACCCACTGCAGGCCGGTGTTGCTGGCCCCGATGGAGATCTGGATGGAGGGCAGCACCACGTTGACGATGGACACGCTCACCAGTGCCATGAACAGCGGCACCAGCGCCACCGCGAGCAAGCGCCGCTGCTCCGGCGTCAGCCCGCCGTCGTCCCCGG
>CALKWS010000054.1 GCA_938004115.1 uncultured Ruaniaceae bacterium | reverse complement strand
GCGGCCCCGGCGCCGGGCGGACCGATCGACCCGGCCGGAAGGATGGACGATGAGTCCGGCGACCGGAAGGAAACCGCGAAGCAGGAGGCTGCCCAAACTGCCCAGACCGCCAAGGAACAGGCGTCCGACGTCGCCGAGACCGCCAAGCACGAGGCTGCTCAGACCTACGGCGAGGCCAAGCGTCAGGTGATGAGCCTGTTCCGCCAGAGCAGCGATGAGTTGAACCAGCAGGCCGGGAGCCAGTTGGGCCGGCTGGCCGGCGGACTGCGGACGTTCTCCGCCGACGCACGCACCATGACCGAGGCGGTGGAGCAGGACAACACCGCTTCGATGGTGATGCGCTGGGCCGGGGAGACGGCCGATGACGCCGGGCAATGGCTCGAGGGTCGCGACGCCACGGCCGTGCTGGACGAGGTCAAACGCTACGCACGTCGGCACCCGGGCATGTTCATGCTGGCCGCCGCCGGGCTGGGTCTGGTCGTGGGGAGGCTCGCCCGCGGTCTGAAGGACGCCGGACAGGACGACGACGCAACCCCGCCAGGGCTCGACGCCCGGGGTGAGTCCTACCCCGGCGCCCCCAGCAGCGCGCCGGCAGTGCCGTCGTCGTCCGCCACGTCCGGAACGACCGTGCCGGCCACCGTGCCGCCCACCACTGTGCCACCCAGCGGAGCGCCGCCACGCACCCCGACCGGGCCCCCCACGGGGGGCGCCGATCCGGCACCACCCGGCCGCCGAGTTACCCGCCGCCCCTTCGAGGAACCACCCGAGGGCCGGCCACCGGCGGACCGGATGACCGGACGGCGGAGCGATGACCACGGCACCGGGACAACCGGGCCCCGAACCCACCGGCAGACACGTCTCCCCGGTGGGCCCGGACGGCTCCGCACAGGGGCCGCCCCCGGGTGGGACCGGCGCGGCCGACCGATCCGCATCGACCGGTCGTCCCGAGGACACCTCGGTGGGGGAGTTGCTGGGCAACCTGACCTCGGACTTCTCCACCCTGGTGCGCCAGGAGGTGGAGTTGGCCAAGGCGGAGATCACCCAGAGCGTGAACAAGGCCGGGAAGGGCGCCGGGCTGTTCGGCGGGGCCGGCGTGGCAGGACACTTCGTGCTGCTCTTCCTGTCCATCGCGCTGTGGTGGGCGCTGGGCGTGCTGCTCAGCGCCGATGACTCGATGTGGCCCGCGCTGGGCTGGTCGGCCCTGATCGTCGCCGTCATCTGGGCGATCGTCGCCGGCGTCCTGGCCCTCACCGGGCGCAAGGAGATCAAGGACGTGCAGGGCATCCCGCAGACCACCGAGACCGCGAAGAAGATCCCGGACGCCATGAAAGGACAGGAGCACCGATGAGCACCAGAGACCCAGACGAGGTTCGAGCCGACGTCGAACGCACCCGTGCCGACCTGAGCCGGGACGTGGACGCCCTGACCGAGAAGGTCAGCCCCAGTTCCATCGCCGAACGGCAGGGGGAGAAGGTCCGCAACGCGGTCAGCGGCGCCAAGGAGAAGGTCTTCGGCGCCGCGGAGGACATCTCTGGCAACCTCGGGGACCAGGCCTCCCGCGCCGGGGACATGGCCCGCCAGGCCCCGAACCGGGTGAAGGAGAAGGCCGAGGGCAACCCGCTGGCCGCGGGCCTGGTGGCCTTCGGCCTCGGACTGCTCGCCGCCGGGCTGATCCCCTCCTCCCGCCGGGAGCGGGAACTGGTGGACCAGGCCAGGTCCTCCGAGGCCGTCAGCCAGGCGACCGAGGAGGTCAAGGAGATGGCACGGGAGAGCGCCGAGCACCTCAAGGAACCGGCGCAGGAGGCGATGGAGGAGGTCAGGGGCACCGCCACCGAGGGCGTCCAGCACGTCCGGGAGGAAGGAACGGACGCGGCCCAGCAGGTGCGCTCCCAGGCGGAGGACTCGGCGCGGAACGTGCGCGAGGGCTGAGGCCCGCCCGGAACGTGCGCGAGGGCTGAGGCGCGCGGAACGTGCGCGAGGGCTGAGGCCCGCCCGGAACGTGCGCGAGGGCTGAGGCCGGCCCGGCGCCCGCGGCTCCGCCCGTCCACGGGCAGCCGGAGGTCATTGCCGGTTCGTGGGCGGTACCACGTAGGCTCTGCTGTGACATGACCTCACTGTTCGACAACCTGCACCTGGTCGGCGCCGAACCCAGCGCCGCGGCCCATCTGCCCAGCACCATGCCACCGCGCAACGGGTTCGCCGAGGAGATCCCCGTCGCGGAGGAGCCCGTCGGCCCGGAGGAGGCCCAGGAGGCCGCCGCACGCGCGGCCGCGGAGCGCGCCGAGGCCCTGCTGGAGGGCCTCAACCCGGCCCAGCGCCAGGCCGTGGTGCACGAGGGCGGGCAACTGCTCATCATCGCCGGCGCCGGGTCGGGCAAGACCCGGGTGCTCACCCACCGCATCGCCTACCTGCTGGCCACCGGCCGGGCCCGCCCCGGGCAGATCCTCGCGATCACCTTCACCAACAAGGCCGCCGCGGAGATGCGCGAACGGGTCAGCGACCTCGTCGGGCCGCAGGCGCGGGCGATGTGGGTGTCCACGTTCCACTCCGCGTGCGTGCGGATCCTGCGCCGGGAGGCCAAGACCCTGGGCCTGCGGTCGACGTTCTCCATCTACGACGCCGCCGACGCCCAGCGGCTGATGACCCTGGTGTGCCGCGAGCTGGACCTGGACCCCAAGCGCTACCCGCCCAAGGCCTTCAGCCACCGGGTCTCGGACCTGAAGAACGAACTCATCGATCCCGACGAGTACGCCACCACGATCAGCGAGAACAACCCCTACGAGCAGAACCTCGCGGCCGCCTACCGGATGTACAACGAGCGGCTGCGTCAGGCCCACGCGCTGGACTTCGACGACCTGATCATGACCACGGTGAACCTGCTGCAGGCGTTCCCCGCGGTGGCCGAGCACTACCGGCGGCGCTTCCGCCACGTGCTGGTCGATGAGTACCAGGACACCAACCACGCCCAGTACGTGCTGGTGCGCGAGCTGGTCGGCGTGGACCCGCAGGACGCACCCGTCCCGGCGGACGACGGCGCGGCACAGCAGCCGCCCGCGGTACCGCCGGCGGAACTGACCGTGGTGGGTGATGCCGACCAGTCGATCTACGCCTTCCGGGGTGCCACCATCCGCAACATCACCGAGTTCGAGGCGGACTACCCCCAGGCCACCACCATCCTGCTGGAGCAGAACTACCGCTCCACCCAGACCATCCTGAGTGCCGCGAACGCCGTCATCGCCCGGAACACCGGCCGGCGGGCGAAGAACCTGTGGACCGACTCCGGTGCCGGACCCAAGGTGACCGGGTACGTCGCGGACAACGAGCACGAAGAGGCCCGGTTCGTCGCCGAGGAGATCGACCGCCTCTCCGACGAGCATGGCACCAAGCCCGGGGACGTCGCGATCTTCTACCGCACCAACGCCCAGTCCCGGGCGCTGGAAGAGGTGCTCATCCGGGTCGGGCTGCCCTACCGGGTAGTGGGCGGCACCCGGTTCTACGAACGCCGCGAGGTCAAGGACGCCATCGCCTACCTGCGGGCGATCGCCAACCCGGACGACGCGGTGAACATCCGCCGGATCCTGAACGTGCCCAAACGCGGCCTGGGGCAGCGCACCGAGGCGATGCTCGCCGCGCACGCCGAGCGCGAACAGGTCAGTTTCGGAGCGGCCGTCGACGACGTGGACAACGTGCTCGGGCTGGGCACCCGGGCGATCAGCGGGGTCCGCGCCTTCGGGCAGATGATGACCGACCTGCGCGCCCTCGCCGACCACGCCACCCCCGCGGAGGTGCTCGACGCCGCGCTGGACCAGTCCGGCCTGCTGGCCGAACTCCGGGAGAGCGAGGACCCCCAGGACGCCTCCCGGGTGGAGAACCTGGCCGAACTGCACGCCGTGGCGGTGGAGTTCTCCGAGGCCGAACCCGACGGCGATCTCGGTGACTTCCTGGAGCGCGTGGCGCTGGTGGCCGACACCGACCAACTACCGGACGACGACGAATCCGGTGTCATCACCCTGATGACGGTGCACACCGCCAAGGGCCTGGAGTTCCCGGTGGTGTTCGTCACCGGGTTGGAGGACGGCACCTTCCCGCACCAACGCTCCCTGGCCGACGCCGACGAACTCGCCGAGGAACGCCGCCTGGCCTACGTCGCACTCACCCGGGCCAAGGAACGGCTGTACCTGACCCGGGCGGCGGTGCGCACCGCGTTCGGGATCCCGAACGAGTTCCCGCCCAGCCGGTTCCTCGATGACATCCCGCCCGAGCTGCTGGACTGGCGCCGGGAGGAATCCTCCCTGTCCGTACTGCGCGGCGGGGCCTACGCCCGCTCCGGGCCGGTACGCACCGGCCGGACCGGTGCGCGCGGACCTTCGGCGCCGCGTCCCACCGGCGGGGACACGCCTTCGTTCGGGTCGGCCACCCCGCGCGCGGACGTGCCCACCCTGCAGGTGGGGGACCGGGTCACCCACGATGCCTATGGCATGGGCCGGGTGGTCGGGTTGGAGGGCGCCGGGCACAACGCGGTCGCCAAGGTCGACTTCGGCGAGGCGGGCACCAAACGCCTGCTGTTGCGGTTCTCCCCGGTCACCAAACTCTGATCGTCCACGGGTGGGCGGCCGGCCAGTGGTCCAGGACCAGACGGTCCAGGATCCGGCGGTGACGCACCGGTGTGCATGCCCAGGGCGCCGCGTCATCCACAATGGCGCCCGCCCGCGGACCCGCTGTGGGTGCCTCCTGCCACAGTGAGTCCCACCTGATCACAGCACGGCGGCAGGCCCCGGCCGATCCGGCCCGGGGCGCAGGAGGGCCCATGGGTAAGAACAACCAGCAACGGCGCAGGGCGAAAGCCAAGCAGCGGGCCAGGATGAGGGCGAGGTCCAGGAACCACCACGCCGGTGCCGGTGCCGGTGCCAGTGCGGGTGCAGGTACAGGTGCGGGCGCGGGCGCCGGTGCGGGTAGAGGTGCGGGTGCCGGTACAGGTGCGGCGTTCGGGTTCGGCGCCGCTCACGATCCGGCCCGGGATGGCGCGCACGTCGGGCACGAGTTCAACGCGGGAGGCGATGACTGGAGCGTCGCGCGGACGGTGCAGTGGCTGTACCGCTGGGTCCGCGACGTCGAGGCGGGTGTCGATGACCGGTCGGGGCAGGCGCACTCGGAGGTGCTTCGTGACCTCCGGATCCCGGCCCGTAGGGCGGCGCTCACGGCTCACCTGACCGACGTGCTCCTCGGGACGGTGGAGCGGTTGTGGTCCACTGGATGGGAACCAGCCGACCTGTTGCGCATCGCCAGACGGGACTTGCGTACCGGGGCAGCCGCAGTGGTCGGTGACACCCTGTCCCTGTCCCTGGATCGCTACGCCCCGGCGACCGTGGCACCGCGCTGGCACGAGCAGATGCGAGAGCACCGGCTGCGCGTGTGGTGGCCGAACTCCAGCACCGCGCTGCGCGAGCGGCTGGGCGAGTGCGGCGACGACGAGGAGATCCTGAGCATGCTCCGGGAGGTCGTGGCCGCCGCGGACCTGCTCGGGTCACTGCCGCCGGTGCAGCAACTGGAGGCACCACCGGGCAGGTGGCGCGCTACCACCGCGACCTCTGCACCCGGGCCGGGGGCCACCCCGAAGATCCTGGAGCGCGTGCGGGCGCTGCTGGCGAAGGCCGAGTCCACCCCGTACGAGGCCGAAGCGGAGACCTTCACCGCCGCGGCCCAGAAACTGATGGCCCGGCACAGCATCGACCAGGCGCTGCTGGCAGCCACCCACCCGGCCGATCACGCCGCTGCGCCGATCGCCCGGCGCGTCGGAGTGGACCGGCCGTATGAGGCCCCCAAGGTGGCGCTGGCCAACGCCGTGGCCGTAGCCAACCGGTGCCGTGTGGTGTGGAGCAAACCCTTCGGGTTCATCACGGTGGTCGGCTACGCCCAGGACGTGACCGCCACCGAGACGCTCCTGACCTCACTGCTGCTCCAGGCCACCCGCTCGATGACGGCCCAGGGCAGCCGGCGCACCCCGTGGGGCCACTCCCGCACCCGCTCGTTCCGGCAGTCCTTCCTGCTGGCCTTTGCCAGCCGGATCGGCCAGCGGCTGCAGGAGACCACCCAGGATGAGGTCGACGCGCATCGAGCCCAGCAGGAGCACGGCGCGCAGCGGGCGCACCAGGGGCGGCACGGACGGCCGGACGGTCCCGGCCCCGCCGCCGGGCCAGGTGCCGAGCTGGTCGCGGTGCTCGAGGCGCGTGAGCAGAAGGTGCAAGAAGCCACCGACGCCATCTTCGGTGAACTGCGGTCCACCGGCCTGGGATCGGTTCGCGATGCCGAGGGCTGGACGGCGGGCACGTACGCCGCCGACGCGGCACACCTGGCCCGGGATCCGGCCGATACCCTGACCGGATGAGCACCGAGTCCACCCCTGGCACGGCCACGCCCGGTGCGCCTGCCGCCGGTGCGCCTGCGGCGGGTGCGCGTGCGGGTACGAGTGCCCCTGCAACGGCACCGGTTGACGTGCATGCCTGGCTGGACCTGGCCTGCCCGTGGTGCTGGGTGGCCAAGCGCCGCTTCGAGGCCGCCGCGGCCGAGTACGGCGGCCCGGTGCGGGTGCGCTATCACTCCTTCGAGCTCGACCCGGATCTACCGATGAACTACCGCGGCGATCAGGCCGAGGATCTGCGCCGGCGCTACCCCGCACGCTCCGAGCGGGACGTGGAGCGGATGATGGTCATGGTGCGCACCGCCGGGGCACCTGAGGGCCTGGAGTACAACTTCGACCGGGTCCGGCGCACCAGCACCTTCCGCGCCCACCAGCTCGTGCAACTGGCCGCCGATGAGGACGTGGCGGCGGGCCACGCAGGGGCGGGCCGGCAGAGTGCGATCCTCGAGGTCCTGTATGCCGCGTACTTCACCCACGGCCAGGACCTGCGCGAGATCGACGTGCTGCTCCGCGCGGCCGCCGAGGCCGGGATCGAGGCGGCCGCCGCGCGGCGGGTGCTGGACTCCGGCCGATACGCCGTAGCGATCCACACCGACCGGGAACTGGCCCGGGCCCATGGGATCACCAGCATCCCCACGTATCTCATCGGCACCCAGCCGGCCGTCCACGGGGCGAAGAAGTCGCAGTTCTTCCTCGAGGCCCTGCACCGGCAGGCCGCACAGTGACGGGCCGCGATGCGGTGACGGGCCGCCAGGCCCCGACGGGCCGCGAGACGCCGACGGGCCGCGGGGCCCCGACGGGCCGCGAGACGGTGACCGGCCCCGGCGACGAGCCCCAGGACCCACCGGGCGGCCCCGGAGGCGTGGACCACCGCAACGGACCCCAATGGGCCGCGTTCGTGCGCACGGTGCTGCTCGCGCTGGTGCTGCTGGGCATGATCTGGCTGGTGTTCAACGTCGAGGTACCCACCATCGACCAGGTCCGGGAGGTGCTGGGCGGGCTGGGCTGGGCAGCCTGGCTCGGGTTCGTGGTGCTCTACGCACTGGTCGCACTCACCCCGATCCCGGTGACCGTGATGGCCGTCAGCGCCGGGGTGCTGTTCAACCTCCTCGAGGGCGCGATCGTGTCGGTGATCGGGGTGCTGATCGGTTGCTGGGGCGCCTACTGGCTCGCCCGCGCGCTGGGTAGACCCACCGTGGAGCGGCTGCTGGGACGGCACGGAGCGACGGTACGGCGGCACCTTGACCGGGGTGGCTTCCCGGCGGTGTACACCCTGCGGATCATGCCGGGGGTGCCGTACTGGCCGGTGAACTACGGAGCCGGTGCCTTCGGCGTGAGCCAACGGGACTACCTGGTGGCCAGCGGAGTCGCGGTGATCCCCGGCCAGATCTCACTCGTGGCCATCGGGGTGTTCGCCGCCGAACCGACCCTGGCGCGGGCGATCGTCGTGGCCGTGGCCTGGACGGTCGTCTTCCTGATGACGATCTGGGCGCTACGCACGTGGCGGGGTACCGCCCGCCGCCCGCTGCCGGGCATGGGCCTGCGCTGAACCCAGGGAGAGGTGAACCCACGGCCGCACCCGGTCCGCCGTCGTCGGCCATCGGCGCGCCGACGCCTGCGGGACAGGTGTGACCCAGGCCTCACCGCGAGTCGGGGGCCGCGCGATCCACGGTAGGCTGCCCCTCGGTGGCCCCGTGATGTCACCGAAGAAGCAACGGAAGGCGCACATGGACCTGTTCGAGTACCAGGCACGTGATCTGTTCGAGAAGCACGGGGTGCCCGTGCTCGGCGGCATCGTCGCCACCACACCGGCCCAGGCCCGCGAGGCCGCGGAGCAGATGCTCGACGGCGACGGGGGCGTGGTCGTGGTGAAGGCCCAGGTGAAGGTGGGCGGCCGCGGTAAGGCAGGCGGGGTCAAGGTCGCCAGGTCCGCGCAGGAGGCCGAACAGCACGCCGAGGCGATCCTGGGCATGGACATCAAGGGCCACACCGTGGAACGGGTGATGATCGCCGAGGGTGCGGACATCGCCGAGGAGTACTACTTCTCGATCCTGCTGGACCGCGCCGAACGCCGCTACCTGGCAATGGCCAGCGTCGAGGGCGGGATGGAGATCGAGGAGCTCGCCGAGGAACGCCCCGAGGCCCTCGCCCGCATCGCGGTGGATCCCAACACGGGCATCGACGCGGCCAAGGCCGCCGACATCGTCTCCGCGGCCGGATTCGCCGACGACGTAGCCCCGGCGGTGCAGGACGCGATCCTGAAGTTGTGGACCGTCTACGCCGAGTCCGATGCCACCCTGGTGGAGGTCAACCCGCTGGTGCGCACCAAGGGCGGCCAGATCGTGGCGCTGGACGGGAAGGTCACGTTGGACGACAACGCCGCCTTCCGCCACCCCGAATGGGAGGAACTGGCCGACGCCGCCCAGCAGGATCCGCTGGAGGCCAAGGCCGCCGAATCCGGACTGGCCTACGTGAAACTGGACGGTGAGGTCGGCATCATCGGGAACGGCGCCGGGCTGGTGATGTCCACCCTGGACGTGGTGGCTTACGCGGGGGAGAAGCACAGCGGGGTCAAGCCGGCCAACTTCCTGGACATCGGCGGCGGCGCCTCCGCCGCCGTCATGGCCTCCGGCCTGGACGTGATCCTGTCCGATGAGCAGGTCAAGAGCGTGTTCGTGAACGTCTTCGGCGGGATCACCGCCTGCGACGAGGTCGCCAACGGCATCGTGCACGCCCTGGAGATCCTCGGCGACGCCGCCACCAAACCCCTGGTGGTGCGCCTCGACGGCAATGCCGTGGAGGAGGGGCGCCGCATCCTCGAAGAAGCAGCCCACCCGCTGGTGACGATCATGGACACCATGGACGGTGCCGCCGACAAGGCCGCCGAGCTGGCCGCCTCCTGACCGAACCCGACCACGAGACGAAACGCAGAGACAGACACATGGCGATCCTCCTCAACTCCGCCTCCAAGGTCATCGTGCAGGGCATGACCGGGGCCGAAGGCCAGAAGCACACCCGGCGGATGCTGGAATCCGGAACCACCATCGTCGGTGGCGTCAACCCGCGGAAGGCGGGCACCTCGGTGGACTTCGACGTCCACGGCGAGACGGTGTCCGTCCCGGTGTACGGGACCGTGGCCGAGGCCATGGAAGCCACCGGCGCGGACGTGTCGGTGCTGTTCGTACCGCCACCGTTCGCCAAGTCCGCCGTGGTCGAGGCGGTCGACGCCGCGATGCCGCTGGTGGTCATCATCACCGAGGGCATCCCGGTGGCCGACACCGCGGAGTTCTACAACTACGCCGCCGAGAAGGGCACCCGCCTGATCGGGCCGAACTGCCCCGGTGTGATCAGCCCGGGCAAGTCCAACGTCGGCATCATCCCGGCGAACATCGCCGGTGCCGGCCCGATCGGCCTGGTATCCAAGTCCGGCACGCTCACCTACCAGATGATGTACGAGTTGCGGGACTTCGGTTTCTCCTCCGCGATCGGCATCGGCGGGGACCCGGTGATCGGAACCACCCACATCGATGCCCTGGAGGCCTTCGAGCAGGATCCGGAGACCTCGATCATGGTGATGATCGGCGAGATCGGCGGGGACGCCGAGGAACGGGCCGCCGAGTACATCAAGGCCAACGTGTCCAAGCCGGTGGTCGCCTACGTGGCCGGGTTCACCGCGCCGGAGGGCAAGACCATGGGCCACGCCGGAGCGATCGTGTCCGGCTCCTCCGGCACCGCCGAGGCCAAGAAGGTCGCCCTGGAGGCCGCCGGGGTGAAGGTGGGCAAGACCCCCTCGGAGACCGCGCAACTGGTGCGGGAACTGCTGGAATCCGCCGACGCCTGAGCCGCCTCCGTGCGCTCAGGCGGGGCCGCAGGTCACCGGCCCGCCGCTACCGGGCCCACATGGCCCTCCGGCCCGTGTCCCGGAGCCGCGCGCTTCGGTGTGCACACCGGTCGGGGCCGTCCTAGCCTGGGCCAACGGGCAATCGCACACCGGTAGGCGGGGATTGACGATGAGGTGGAGAACCTGGGCGGCGCTGAGTGGCTTCGCCGTGCTCGGCACTGCCCTGGTGGCGTGCGCGCCGGATCCCGACGGGCAGGGTGCGGCCTGCGCCAACCCGGCGCTGCGGGTGGATCCGGCCAGCGCCGTCGCCGGTGCCGAGGTACAGATCAGCGGGGAGAACTTCCTGGAGGGGTGCCCGGACGCTTCGGCAGACACCCTGGCGGCCACCGACGTGGCCGTCCCGAACACCGGCATCAGCATCGAACTGCTCGGCCCGGACTCGGCCATCGTCGTGGGAGTGGTCGACGCCGAGGAGGACGGCACGTTCGAGACCACGATCTCGATACCGCCGGAGGCCGGGCCCGGGGTGGTGGAGATCACCACCGACGTCGCCGGCACGGCCTCGGCCGAACTGGTCATCGGCGAGTCCTGAGTTCCGTCGGGGCGCAGGCCAGGGGGGCAGACGCCGCAGGCCGGGACCGGCCCGTTGACGCGGAGGCCGTGGGTCGGTTCAGCCCGAGGCCGTGAACCGCGCAGACACGCCGTGATCGGATCGCGAACCGTGGCGGGGCGGGAGTCCACGATGGAACCGACATGACCCCCGACACACGGCCACCGACCCATCCGCCACGGCTGATCGAGCACGGTGAGATACACGGTGAGGCCCGCCCGCCGATCCGTCTGCCCGAACAGTGGCTGCGCGGATTGCTCGCCGGTGCCGAGGCGCTGATCCTCGGCTGGCTGGTGCTTGTGGTGCCCGCCGTGGCCGCCTATGTGGCCACGGCCGCCGACCCGGCGCTGGGGAGCGCCGGCTGGGTGCAGGCCGCCCAGGTGGGGACCGCCGGCTGGTTCCTGGCGCACGGGGCGGGCCTGACCGTGGGGGACGCGCAGATCTCGGTCGTGCCGCTCGGTCTGACGCTGGTGTGCGTGGTGCTGATGGCCACCGCGGTGCGCCGGGCCCGGCTGCAACAGTGGACCCCGGTGTGGGTGGCGGTGGTGACGTACGTGCTGCTCGGCGCGGGGCTCCTGTTACTGGACTCCACCCCGGGCGCATGGCAAGGGCTGATCGGTGCCGCAGCGGTCGGCACGCTCGGGGCGCTCTGGGGTGTGCGGGGCCGCGGGTTGCCCCGGCCCGCCTGGTGGACGAACCGGCCGACGTGGCTACAGTGCGCCGGCCGGGCGGCAGTGCGCAGCACGATCGCACTGATCGCCGCGGCGACGGTGCTGGTGGCCATCACGATCGCCACGAGCATCGACCAGATCCTGGAGGTCCACCGCAGCCTGGACACGGACGTGGTCAGCACCGTGGTGATCGTGTTCGCCCAACTCCTGCTCCTCCCGGTGCTGATCGTCTGGGCCGTGGCGTTCCTGCTCGGACCGGGATTCGCCGTCGGCGCCGACACCCTGTTCTCCCCCCAGGGGGCCGAGGCAGGTCCGTTGCCGCTCATTCCCGTGCTGGGCGCCCTACCGGAACCGCACAGCCTCGCCAGCGACCTGCCGCTGCTGACGCTCGTAGGCGTGGTGATCGGCCTCGGCTCCGGGTGGTGGCTGGTGCGGCGCGGCCGCGGGGAGGCACTGTGGCAGTCGTTGGCCGCCGTGGCGGTCCTGACCGCCGCTACCGTGGGCATGGTCGCGCTGGCGTCGTGGCTGGCCTCCGGTGGCATCGGACCCGGCGCGATGACCGTGGTGGGCCCGGACCCCCTGGCCGTGGCGGGAGCGGTCTGCTGGCAGGTGGGCGGCGGCGCACTGCTCGCGGCGCTCGGCCTGCACCCGCAGACGTGGGCGGCGGTTCGCGGCCTCTGGCAGGCTGCGCGACACCGGGGCACGGAACCGGGCGATTAGCCGAACGTTTACCTCCTGTTATCGGGAGCGTTGCAAGAAATTAGCGACGCCATAGGATTCCTTTACTCTTGACGGGTGGGTAGAGTGCCTGCCATCGGTGAAGGAGGAGTCATGGCAACGATTGGGCAGGCACAGGCGGTGGCCGATGTGACCGTGGCGGAGGGCTACGTGATCCGCGGGAGCGACCTGCGCGGGCAGGTCACCGACGCCGAGGCCTACCGGCGGGCATTCCCCGAGGACCCGGCGGTGGAAGTCGTCATCGCGCTCAGCGAGCAGCGCTTCGACGATGCGCTGCAACTTTTGGACGAACTGCTCAGCGCCGCCCCGGATTCCCTCCGTTACCGTGCCCTGCGGGCCGACGTGCTGCGCGACCAGGGGAACCTCGACGCTGCCGAGGCGGTGTACACCGACCTGGTGGCCCGGACGGCGACGGATCCGGTCCGCGGGCCGATGATGCGCCAGCACCGCGCGAAGGTGTACTTCCACCAGGGCCGGTTTGACGAGGCCGAGTCCGAATTCCGGGCCGTCCTCGCCGCGCGGGAGGCGGCCGGGGCGAGCCCGGACCAGATCGCCTCCACCCGTCAGTCGCTGGACCGGGTCCGAGCTGCCAGGACCGCCACCGCCGCGTGAGCAGACAGGCCGCGTGAGCAAGAGCAGGCCGGCCGAGCAGGAACCCTTCCTGAAGCCACTGATCAGGCATCCGACTCGTGGACCTCGCCGCGGCCGTCGATGATGGGCTCGGTAACCGGTGTCGACTGCAGGGCGGGTGTGACCTGCGCAATGGCGATGGGCCTGCGGTGCTGCTCCGCGCCGACATCGACGCGGTGCCGGTGCAGGAGGACACCGGTCTGCCGTACAGTTCCCGCGTCGCCGGGGTGATGCATGCCTGCGGGCACGACATGCATACCGCCGCCGCCCTGGGCGCTGCCGCGCTGCTCGCCGGCGCCCGCTCGGCGTGGAGCGGCACGTACCTCGCGCTCTTCCAGCCCGGGGAGGAAACCGCCGAGGGCGCGCGTGCGATGGTGGCGGACGGGCTGGTCGACACGGTCCCCCGCCCGGACGTGGCCCTCGCCCAGCACGTGCTCACCGCGCCCGCGGCCGGGGAGGTTGCCACGGCGCCGGGTCCGGTGCTGTCCACCGCGGCGAGCATGCGGATCACCGTCCACGGCAAGGGCACGCACGGATCGATGCCGCACCTGGGCGTGGACCCGGTGCTCCTCGCTTCGGCGATCGTGATGCGACTGCAAGGCATCGTCGCCCGGGAACTGGCCCCGAAGCAGTTCGGCGTGGTCACCGTGGGCAGCCTGCGGGCCGGTACCTCGGCCAACACCATTGCGGATCGCGCCGAACTGCTACTCAACATCCGCGCCTATGACGACGCCACCCGCGACGCGCTGGAGTCTGCGATCACGCGAATCGTCGCCGCGGAATGCGACGCCTCCGGCGCACCCCGACCGGCCGACGTCGAGGTGTTCGACCGTTTCCCGCTGACCGACAACGACGCGACGGTCACCGAGCAGGTCACGTCCGCGCTCATCGCGCATTTCGGCCCGGAGCGGGTGAAGACCCTCGATCCGGTCCCCGCCTCGGAGGACTTCAGCATCATCCCCGATGCGTTCGGAATTCCCTACAGCTACTGGGGCGTCGGCGGGTTCACACCGGACCAGGAGGCCTATCCCAACCACAACCCCGGCTTCGCGCCGGCCATCCAACCCACCCTCCGGACGGCCACCGAGGCCGCCGTCATCGCCGCCCTTGCCCACCTCGGCGACGGCGTCACGGCGTAGCGGCGCCGACGACGTCCGGGTCCCGGGGCATCTGCGCCCGGCGGAACGGGGAGAAGGTCACCACACCGGCGGCCAGCACCAGCACTCCGATGGCGGCGATGATCGTGGGCCGGTTGCCCCAGGCCACCGCCATCGCCCCGGCGAGCGGACCGGAGACGGCCAGCATCCCCCAGTTGAACGTGCGGATGGTGGCGTTCATCCGCCCGCGCAACCGGTCCGGAGTGACGGCATTGCGGTAGGAGCCCTCCAACGGCCCCTTCAGGCCCATGCCCACGCCGTGCACGCCGTAGGCCAGACACAGCACCAGCACACCGGTCCCGCCCGGCGGGGCGAGCAACACCAGCACGTAAGCCAACGGCGTGATCCAGTCGCTCAGCACGCACATCCGCCCCACCCCGAACCGCTGGCCCAATCGCGGTGACAGTCCGGCGGCGAGCACCCCGGTCACCCCCGCGCAGGCCAGCGTCAGGCCGACGGCGAACGCATCGAGGCCGAGTTCCTGGTTCGCGTAGAACACGTACAACGTGGTGATCAGCGAATGGCCCAGGAACCACAGGTGCAGACCGACGGCATAGGGCGCCAGGGTGGCGTGCCGATACACCCAGGAGGCCCCCTCGCGCAGATCGGCAAGGACCCGGCGCTGCCCGGCGGCCCCCGGTTGCGCTTCGCCGCCGCCGACGGAGGCCAGCAGCACGGCCGAGAGCGGGTACGTGAAGGCGTTGACGGCGATCGCCGCCGGGGCGGACACCACCCGGATGAGCGCGCCGGCCACCACGGGCCCGACCGATTCCGCGGCCGTCATCGTCCGCTCCAGCCGTGCGAACGCACGCGGCATCATCCGGGCCGGCACCAGCGAGGGGAGGTAACTCTGCTGGCCGGCGCGGAAGAACATCGTGGCGGTCCCCACCAGGAACATGAGCCCGGCCAGCGCCGGCACGCTGAGTAGGTCGGTGAACGCCAGCGCGGCGATCGTCCCCAGGCTGACCGCCGCGAGGGTGTCGGCGCCGATCAGCACCGGACGGCGGCGCACCCGGTCCAACCACACACCGGCAAGCAGGCCGAACACCAGGGTGGGCAGCCATTGTGCGGCACGCACCAGGCCGATGTCGGCCTGGTCCGCACCGAGGTGGTGGATCATCAGGAACTGCACGCCCAGGGTGGCGATGAACGTGCCCAGGGTGGACACGCCGTCGGCGATCCACAGCCGCACGAACGCCGGGTAGGCCAACAACGGAAACCGTCCCGGCGCCGGACTCACCTGATGAACCTCCCCGACCGGACGGACCGGCACGTGCCTGGCCGCACCGCACGGCCGCATGCTCACCGTATCGGCACGGCCCGCGGCGACCGCACCTCATTTCCCGCCGACCACCCGGCTCCCGTGCGGGCCGTCGCGGCCGGAGTGACTCATCCGGCGCGGGCGATCTCCGCGGCGAACCGGCGCAGCGCGTCCTCGCCGACGATGTCCTCGGGCAGCAAGGGCAGTTCGAGCATCGGCACATGTCCGAGTTCGCCGCGCAACGTATCCAGATGCCGCTGCTCCTGCGCCCGACGCTCAGCCAGGAAGGCTCCGCCATCGGCCGGCGATCGTTTGTTCACCACGAGGGCGCCCACATGCACGCCGGACCGCAGCAGTTTGCCGTAGAGCTCGATCGTCTCCAGCACCGGCAGTCGCTCCGCGGCCAGCACGATGATGAACTCGGTGCGCTCGTCGTCGGTGAGCAGGTCACGCAGTTCGGCGAAGCGAGTCCGGCGGCTCAGCAGGATCCGGCGGATCTCCTGGTCGCGTTGGGCGCGGCGGTCCACCTTGCGCCCGGTGCCCACGATCCCGGAGGCGGAATCGTCGGGGTCGAGATTGCGTAGCGCGGCACCGAATCGCGCGGAACGGTCCTGACGGCGCAGCAGCCCCTCGGTCCAGGCGGACATCGTCTCAGGCAGGGTGAGCAACCGGGCGGTGTGGCCAGACGGTGCGGTGTCGAAGACCACCAGGTCGTGTTCGGCGTCCTGGAGCACCTCGGCGATACGTTCCAGAACCGCCGCCTCGTGCATACCGGGGGCGTCCCGGGACAGCCGAAGATGCTTGTCCACCTCCCCGGACAGATGCGCGGGCATCAGCCGGCGCACCTGTTCACCGACTGCCTCCAGGTGCTCGTCGGTGGTCCGGTCCGGATCGATCTCCACCCCGTCCAGCCGCTGCGCTAGGGCAACTGGCCGGTCACCCACGGGCCGTTGCCACAGGTGGCCCAGGTTGTGCGCCGGGTCGGTGGAGACCACCAGTACCCGGCGGCCGGCCCGTGCCTGGTGCAAGCCGACGGCGGAGGCGATCGCGGTCTTGCCGACCCCGCCCTTGCCGCCGATGAAGAGCACCCGGCGGCGGGAGGCGAGTTCTAGCAGCACGAGAAGTAGTCCAACGGTGAGTGGTCCATGCCCATCCGGCGGTGCCACTCGTGGAACCGGTCGTACATCACCGGCAGCAACTCCACGGTGTAGTAACTCACCGGGTTCGGCACCCCCATCATCTCGGCGAGCACGATCATCATGAACAGGTCGTCCTCGTCGCGCTGGGCGCGGGCGAAGGTGCGGCGGTAGGGGGCGACGTAGAACTCCCGCAGCCCGGCTACGAATTTGCCGGCCGCGGATCGGTGCTCACCGCCCCCCGCCGTCACCGTTCCCGGCTCCGATCAGGATCCCGCTCGACGGGAGCGCTCTCGTCCACCTCCAGGGGTGCCTTGCGAGCCTTGGTCATGGCGTTGATCGCCTCGATGATCACCCAGAGCGCGGCGATCAGGATGATGACGTCGAGGACGAACAGCAACCAGTTGCCGTCGGCAAAGAAGGTACCCATCTGCACCACGGCGGCGTACGCGGACATGGTGAACACGAAGATCAGCGGGATGAGCGCCGGAAGCGGGTTCCGGCCCAACCGCATCAGCATCACGGTCACGATCGACAGCGTCAGCCCCGCGAGGATCTGGTTGGTGGTGCCGAACAGCGGCCAGATGATCATGCCTCCGCTGCCGTCGGCGCTGATGGAAAAGGCCAGGCCCAGCCCGAACGCCAGCACGATCAGGGTGGCCGGTACGGTGCCGATGCGCCGCCCGGCCAACTCCAGTGCCTCCTGCACCACGTAACGCTGCAGCCGCACGCCGGTGTCCATCGTGGTGGCGGCGAACAACACGGCCATGGTGGCCAGGATCGTGGCACTCAGGGAGGGGGGAAGCCCCAGGCCGCTGTTGACGATACTCGCCCCGCCGTCGACGAATGCAGGGGCGCCACCCTCGTTGAACGCGCTGTAGACGTTCTCCCAGTCCGCCAGTGTCTGGAAGCCGGCGGTCGCGGCGATGATGGCACCCAGTGCGAGCAGGCCTTCGCCCACCGCACCGAAGTAGCCGACGAACCGCGCATCCGTCTCCTTGTCCAACTGCTTCGAGCTGGTGCCGGACGACACGATGCCGTGGAAACCCGAGATGGCCCCGCAGGCGATGGTCACGAACAGCAGCGGCACCAGGCTGGGAGTGCCGTCCGGGACCGCCGTGTTGTAAGCAGGGGCGACGATCTGCGGGGAGGCGATGAGCACCGAGACGTACAGGATGCCCAGACCGATGAATAACTGCAGACCGTTGATGTAGTCCCGTGGCTGCAGCAGCACCCACACCGGCAGCATCGAGGCGAGGCCTGCGTAGAGGAACAGCACCAGCACCCAGAAGGCCTCGGCGGACAGGCCCAGGACGGTTTCGGGGAGCACGATCGGGAAGTTGTCCCCCAGGATGATCAGGGAGTACAGCGCAACGACGCCGATGATGGACACCGCCACCAGGTTCAGTTTCCACCGGTAGATCGCCTGGCCCACCAGGACGGCGACCACCAGCGCACCCCAGGTGGGAATGACGGCGGCGGGTGTGCTGACCAGTAGCCCGCCGATCACGACCGCGAACGCGGTGTTCACCATCAGCAGCAGCAGGAAGATCACGATGAGGAACAGGTTCCGTCCCCGCGCGCCGATGTACTTGCCGGACAGGGTGCCGATCGACTGGCCCCGGTTCCGTACCGATGCCCACAGGGCGCCCAGGTCGTGCATGCCGGCGAAGAACACCGTGCCGAGGGTGACCCACAGGAATGCGGGGAGCCATCCCCAGATGACCGCGACGGCCGGCCCGACGATGGGTGCGGCCCCGGCCACCGAGGTGAAGTGGTGCCCCCACAGGACGTACTTGTTCGTCGGGACGTAGTCCACGCCGTCACGGAATTCGTGCGCCGGCGTCTGGAAACTTGAACTGAGTTGGTACACGCGGCGGCCCAGGTACTTGGAGTAGAGCAAGTACCCGGCAGCCACCATGGCGATTCCGATAACGGCCAGGATGAGGGAGTTCACGAGGTCTCCGATCGTCGTTGATGCTCGTCCGGGCGAAAGCCGGTCTGGATGCTTCGGTGACGGCGAGGATTTTACCCGGGATGCGATTCCGGCGCAGTGGATCGACCCTCGCGCCTCGCCCGACTCGTGCCCCGCGGCCCGCCCCCGTACCGTGAAAGACACCGACGACGGTGACCAGGAGGTGCAGGTGCCGGACTTCCGGAACAGCCGCAGGGCCCGGCGGCAGAACTGGTTCGGGATGAAGAAGTACGTCAAGGCCGTCCTGAGCCTGCCCGGGGCGCACCTGCCGATGCGCGTGCTCGCCCCGCAGGTCCCCGCGGTGCGCGTCGGCCGGTTGCCCGCGCCGCGCCGGGTGCGGGAGGTCCACGGTGAGGCCGGCGGTGCCCGGTACGTGCTCGTGGACCCGCATCGGTGTGAGATCGCCAAGGAGTTGTACTGGGGCAAGGGGCGCCGCCCGGACGCGGCCGACGCGCTCGCCCTGGAGGTCGTGGTCACACTGGCCAAGGAGGCCCGCACGTTCTTCGACATCGGTGCCTACACCGGAGCGTTCACGATGGCCGTGGCCGCGGCGAACCCCGCGGTGCGGGCGCACGCGTTCGAGATCGTCCCCGCCGTAGCCCGGGGTCTGGCGCGCAATATCGCCCGGAACGACGCGGCCCGCCAGGTCCAGTTGCACACCGTGGGCGTGGGCCGGGCCGGCACCACGATGCGCGTGCCCAGCGGCGACGGTGAATCAGCGCTGCCGTCGTTCTATTCGGCCGCGATGGAATTCGAGGAGGGCATCGAGGTCGACTTCGTCGCCTGGGACGAGTTCACCGAGGACACCCGCGGACCGGTGGTGGCGAAGATCGACGTGGAAGGCGGTGAGGAGACGCTGCTGCGGCACGCCCAGCGGTTCCTCGCCGCCCACCGGCCGGACATCCTGTGCGAGGTCCTCACCACGGCCGACGGCGCCGCGCTGCAATCCCTGCTCGCGCGGCACGGTCTGCGGTTCTACGCCGTGGGGGAGGAGGCGTTACACCCGCGAAGTCAGATCGTTCCCCACGTGGCGCACCGGGACTGGCTCTTCACCGTCCGCGCACCGGAGCAACTGCGCGCCCTGGGCATCCCGGTCGCGCCCTGACCGGGCGTGCACGGTGGCGCCCTGTCCGGGCGTGCACGGTGGTGCCCTGACCGGGCGTGATCATCCGGGCGCCCTCAGGGCGTCTCGTCGAACCGCTCCTCCAACGCCTGCTGGAACTCTCGCTCGCAGCGCTCATGCGCGGTCACGGTGAGCGCCGAGCGCAGGCACTCCTGGCGCTGCATCTGCTCGTTCCACAGCGCCAGGCTGCTGAGGGAGGTCACCGCCAGCATCCCGCTCAGGCTCAGCCCGAACACCAGCAGCACCACGATGCCCCCGCGTTGCCGGTGCCGGATCACCCGGACGAGCGCGCGAACGCCCACCACCAGGGCGGCGACCGCGAATCCCAGCGAGGCCATCTGCCAGGGCAGGTCCATCTGCATCACCAGCACCGCGACGAGCATCAGCAGCCCGAACCGCAGCACCGAGCGCGAGGTGGCCGCCAACTGCTCCGGGCTCGGCTGGGGGCGTTCGGGGCGAGGATGCCCGCGCCCCGGCCCCGGCTGCTCGCGCCCGGGCGACCCTCGATCGCCGTTGGTCCGGTCATCCGCGCCGGCGTGATCCGGCCGGCCCCGGTCCGGGCGGGACGCCGGGTCCGGCGGTGCATAAGGGTTGGACACCCGGGCGACCCCTTCCTCGATCGAACGGCGATGGCAGTGAACCAGCCGAGTTCATCAGCAAACGACCAGGTCAGCCGTACGCAACCGGACCCTGGGCGCAGCCATTGTCCCAGACCCGGCCCACCCCCAGGTGCCGCTACTGTCGTGATGTGCCCAACTCCGCTCGTCTCGTCGTCCTCGTCTCCGGTGGTGGCTCGAACCTGGAGGCGCTGCTGCAGGCGTGCGCCGATCCCGGTTACGGCGCGCACGTGGTGGCCGTCGGGGCGGACCGGCACGGCGCCGGCGGGCTGGACATCGCGGCCGGCGCCGGGGTGCCCACCTTCGTGGAACGGTTGGGCGACCACGAGGAACGCGCCCAGTGGGACGCCGCGCTCACCGACCAGGTGGCCGCACACCGCCCGGACCTGGTGATCTCGGCCGGCTTCCTCAAACTCGTCGGCCCCCGCTTCCTGGAGGCCTTCGGCGGGCGCTACGTGAACACGCACAACTCGCTGCTGCCTGCCTTCCCCGGGATGCACGGCCCGCGGGACGCCCTGGAGTACGGGGTGAAACTCGCCGGGGCAACCCTGTTCGTGGTCGACGAGGGGGTGGATACCGGCGCGATCCTCGCCCAGGTGGCCGTGCCGGTGGAGGAGGACGACGACGTCGCCTCGCTGACCGAACGGATCAAGGTGGCAGAGCGGGCCCAGTTGGTGCAGACGGTGGGCCGCATGGTGCGTGAGGGCTGGCACGTCGAGGGACGCCGGGCGCGCATCGGGACCGCCTGAGCGGACCGGCCGGTGGACCGCCAGGTCCGTCACGCGGCGGGTGCGACCGCCGGGTCCGTCAC
>CALKWS010000053.1 GCA_938004115.1 uncultured Ruaniaceae bacterium | reverse complement strand
CCCCACCGCTGTTCGAGTCCATGGAGATCCTCGGCAAGGACGAGACCATGGCGCGCCTGCGGTCGCTGCGCGCCGAGTTGGCGTGAGCCACCTCGCCGGGTCTACCGCCAGCGACCGCGTCCCGGTGAGGGCGGTGCTGCTGGACGTCGATGACACGCTGGTGGATACCGCCAGCGCGTTCGCCGCCGCGATCGAGGTGGTGGCGGGGGAGTACCTGCCGCACGTGCCGGCGCAGGAGTATGACCAGGTGCTCGCCCTGTGGCGCGCCGACGCCCAGGGCCACTACCGGCGCTTCACTCGCGGGGAGATCACCCACACCGAGCAGCGCCGTGCCCGGGCAGCCGAACTGCACGAGGCATACGGCGGCCCGCCCCTGCTCGAGGACGACGACCTGTTCGCCCGCTGGGATGCCCGGTACAGCGAGGCGTTCGCGGCCGCGTGGCGCGCGTTCGACGACGCCCACGAGTGTGTGCACGAGGTCGCCTCCCGCGGCCTGGCGATCGGTGCGCTCACCAATGCCCGCAGGTCGATCCAGCAGGACAAACTGCACCGGTGCGGCCTGGCCGACCAGGTACCGCTCCTGGTCACGCTGGACACCTTCGGCGTGGGCAAACCCGACCGGCGGGTGTTCCTCGAGGCGTGCCGCCTGCTCGGCACCGACCCGGCCGAAACGCTCTACGTGGGCGATGAACTGGACCTCGATGCCCGCGCGGCGCAGGCGGCCGGCCTGCGCGGGGTGTGGCTGGACCGGCCGGGACGACGGCGCGGCGGCCCGTTCCTGGAGGATCCCGCCGTAGCACGCGCCGAGGGCATCGACGTGATCACCGGCCTGGCGGAACTGCCCGGCCTGCTGGACGCCGGAGTTCCCTCGCGGCGGTAGGCTCCCGGCGCGATCCCCCCGGATCACCGACCCTGCAGACGGCGGCGCACCCGTTCGCTGAGATGCACCTCGTGTGGCATACGACTCAACTCCCGGGCACCGATGCGTACCCCCTGCTGGGCCAGGATGGCGGCCAGGTGCTGCCAGTGGCCGGCCTCCATGTCCTGGGCGGTGCGGGTCCCGAACGGTTCATCCGGTCCCACCACGGTGCGTGCCGTCGCCGCGATCGCCTCTACCGTCGTCGTGCCCCAGACATCGCACTGCCCTGCCTCGCTCCACCCCCGGTCATCGAGGAGGGTCAGGCGCCGCCCGTCGTCGAGGACCGCCAGGTGCAGCGCCGAGAGCGACATCACGTGCCGCTCCGGAGCGGGAGACTCCGGTGGTGCCGGGGACCACCCGCCCGGACCGGCGCCGAATCTCCCGGGGCCCGGCGCCGGAGCCGGCACGATGGGGTCGTCGGCGACGAAGGCGGCGGGACTGGGCTCGTCCCGGAGGTCCACCACGGTGAGTAGATGCGTCACGCTGGGCACGGTCGGCATCCTGCCATGCACCCCCCACAGCCGCGGCCCACCATCCCGGTCCTGCCGCCGGTTCCCCCGGGGGCCGCTCACCATCTGCTGAGTGGCCCCGCACCGCGACTAGCGGACGTCGAAGGACTCCAGTTCCTGCCAGTCGGCCTGGTGGTCCTCCACCTTGCTCACCAGGGCGTTCCGGGGACCCTCGTGGGCCCAGTCGACCAGGTCGCGGACGGCCCGGGCCGGTCCTTGGACGTGCACCTCCACCGTGCCGTCGGGCAGGTTCCGCACCCAGCCACGCAGCCCCAGGTCCTGCGCCCGCCGACGACAGGAGTAGCGGAAGTTTACCCCTTGGACACGGCCGTGCACGCGCAGATGACGGGCGAGTTCGCTCATCCGCCCATCTTCACCCACGCCCGATCCGCGGGCAGCTGTGCCCGGCACGAGCGTCTCTGACATCGCCGGACATCGCCGGACCTCGACGCCCGACGTCGCCGTAGGGCGCCGGGAGTCGTCGTAGGGCGCTGGACGTCGTCCTAGGGCGCCGGGAGTCGTCGTCGGTTGTGAGATCTCCCACCTCGCCGGGTTTGGGGGCCACGCGACACCTCGGGTAGAGTTACCGGCTGGTAGGACGTCCGGGGCGCACCGCCACGCGCGGAAAGCCCCTGGTCGTTATACCCCCTTGGGGTATGGTGTAATCGGCAGCACGACTGATTCTGGTTCAGTTAGTCTAGGTTCGAGTCCTGGTACCCCAGCGCGATGACGATGCGCCCAGCACTTCGTGCGCTGCGGTAGGATCGTCAAGCACCCGGCCCCGTCGTCTAGTGGCCTAGGACGCCGCCCTCTCAAGGCGGTAACGCCGGTTCGAATCCGGTCGGGGCTACATCGCGGAACCCCTGGCACTATGCCGGGGGTTTCGTCATGT
>CALKWS010000052.1 GCA_938004115.1 uncultured Ruaniaceae bacterium | reverse complement strand
GGGTCCATCGAATCCGCCGTGTCTCCCAGATCCTCATCGGCGGTCGCGTCGCGATCCGCCGCGTCCGGCCGGTCCTCAGCCAGTTCCCAGGGATCCTCCGCCTGGTCCCATGGGTCGTCGGCGCCGTCCTCCTCCCAGGGGTCCGCCTCGTCGTCGACCTCCTCCTCGGCGTCGGGCTGGGCGCCGGTGCCGGGGGAGAACAGCAGGTAGGCCAGCCCCGCTACCGCCCCACCGATCAAGGGAGCCAGCCAGAACAGCCACAACTGCGCCAGCACCGCCGGCTCGGCAAAGATGGCCGAGGCAGTGGACCGGGCGGGATTGACCGATCCGCCGCTGACCGGCTCCAGCAGCAGCACCAGGCCGGTGAGCGTCAGACCGGCCAGCACCGGTCCGGCCAGCGCCCGGGACCGCGCCCCGGTCACCAGCACCACGGCGGTCAGGACCGCGGCGGCCAGCGCCTCCAGGGCGAGCACCGCGCCCACGGAGAAGGACATCTGCCCCCCGGTGACCTGCGCCAGGTAGGACAGGTCGCCGAAGGTGTTCGCGGTCTGACCGAACATCGCCTGATCGGTGGTCTGCAACTGTGCCGACATCCCGGCCGGGATCGTCACGTACAGGACCGCGCCGGCGGCCAGCGCGCCCAGGAGCTGGCCCAGCCAGTAGGCGGGCAGGTCCGCCCACCGCAGGTGCCCCTTGACCGCGGCGCCCAGGGAGATCGCCGGATTCGCGTGTCCGCCGGAGACCCGGGCGAACAGGCCGACCGCGGCGGCGAACGCCACGCCGAACGCCAGCGCGTTGATCAGCGGGTCCGCCTCGCGCAGCATGCCGCTGTACAGCAGGGCGCCGACCCCGACGAACACCAGGATGAACGTGCCCGCCGCCTCGGCCAGCATGCGGATGGGCAGGGAGGGCTCTCGGTACGTGTTCCGGCCGGCCGGCTCAGTGCCGGCATCCGGGGCCGCGGGGGTGTGCACGCTCATCGGATCGTCCTCTCGAGCGGAAGTTCTGGTCCGGGCGATCCTCTCACCTCGAGGCCCCGGGCGCCGTCGGGCCGCGTGCGATCCACGTCCCGATGCGCCACCGACCCCTGTGGGACCGGGGCGTTGGTCGATGCGACCCCGCCGGATGGGGCACCATGTACCTGGGAATCGCACGTGCAGCCCGCTCGACACTCGAAGGAGAATTCATGTCCGCACCAGCCCACAGCACCCCGGTCAACGTCACCGTCACCGGAGCGGCCGGCCAGATCGGGTACGCCTTGCTGTTCCGGGTCGCCTCCGGGCAACTGCTGGGCCCGGACGTGCCGGTCCGGCTGCGGCTGCTGGAGATCCCCCAGGCGGTCAAGGCGGCCGAGGGCACGGCGATGGAACTGGACGACTGCGCCTTCCCGCTGCTGCGCGGCATCGACATCTTCGACGACGCGACCAAGGCGTTCGACGGCGTGAACGTAGCCCTGCTGGTGGGTGCCCGGCCGCGGGGTGCCGGGATGGAACGCGGGGACCTGCTGGAGGCCAACGGCGGGATCTTCAAGCCCCAGGGGGAGGCGATCAACGCCGGCGCCGCGCAGGACGTGCGCGTGCTGGTGGTGGGCAACCCGGCCAACACCAACGCGCTGATCGCCCAGGCCCACGCCCCGGACGTACCGGCCGAGCGGTTCACCGCGATGACCCGCCTGGACCACAACCGCGCGGTGAGCCAGCTGGCCACCCGCACCGGCGCGCCGGTGGACGAGATCAAGAACCTCACCATCTGGGGCAACCACTCCGCCACCCAGTACCCGGACATCTTCCACGCCACCATCTCCGGGCGGCCGGCTCCGGAGGTCATCGACGACGAGCAGTGGCTCGCCGAGGAGTTCATCCCCACCGTGGCCAAGCGGGGTGCGGCGATCATCGACGCTCGTGGCGCCTCCAGCGCCGCCTCGGCGGCCAACGCCGCCATCGATCACGTCTACGACTGGGTCAACGGCACCCCGGGTGAGGAGTGGACGTCGGTGGCCCTGCCCTCCGACGGCTCCTACGGTGTGCCCGAGGGTCTGATCTCCTCCTTCCCGGTGCGCAGCAGGGATGGCCGGTGGGAGATCGTTCAGGGCCTGGAGATCAACGAGTTCTCCCGCACCCGGATCGATGCCTCGGTGGCCGAACTGGTCGAGGAACGTGACGCGGTGCGTGAGCTGGGCCTGATCTGATCGCGGCGCGCCCCTACACTCGGGTGGCATGACCCACCAACCACCCCCGAGCCCGCGCGGTGGCCAGGCCCCGGTGAACCCCCAGCATCCCGACCTGATGATGCAGGCCCACCAAGGGCGGCAGAAGCGCAACCTGATGATCACGGTGGCGCTCATGGAGACCCCCGCCGTGCTCCTGGTGATCCTCGGGTACGCGGTGGTGGGTTCCACGACGATGCTCTGGGCAGGGTTGGGCATGATGCTGGCGGCGATCGCGTACTTCATGGTCAGGTACGCGGCCATCAGCAGGTCCGGTGGTGTGGACCGGCACATCACTGCGCCGGGCGGGTCCGACCCGCACCTGTGATCGCCCCGGGCCGCCGGCCCGGGGTGTGAGCGCTCCCGGTCATCGACGGTCCGGGCACGCGAGGTCCGCGTCGTGGGTGGGCGGCGATCGCCCGCCGGTACCGCCGGCTTGTGCGGTGCCTTATTCTCAAGACCA
>CALKWS010000051.1 GCA_938004115.1 uncultured Ruaniaceae bacterium | reverse complement strand
CGTGCGTATCGCCGGAGGCAGGCGGATCCGCCTGGGCGGGCACATCGGCGGGCACCCAGGCGCTGAGCACGAACCAGCCCGGTTCGGCCGGTGGTGTGTGCACCGTGCCGCCCACGGCGGCCAGTCGCTCCGCCAGCCCGCGCAGGCCGCTGCCCCCGGCCGGCCCCGCAGGGAGCCGGGCGGACCCGCCGGAGTCCGCCACGCCGTCGTTCTCGATCCGCACGTGGTAACCACCCTCGCGGGCGCGCAACTCGATGGTGCACTCGGTGGCGCGGGAATGCCGGACCACGTTGGTCACCCCTTCGCGGACCACCCACGCCAGCGCGTGCTGGGCGCCGCTGGGCAACTGCAGGTCCTCACCGGCCACCCGGGCCTCGATGCCGGAGGCCGACAGCAGCGACCGGGCACCGAGCAGTTCGGTGGGCAGGTCTGCGGCACGATAGCCCTGCACCACCGCCCGCACCTCCTTCAACCCGTCCTCGGCCAGTTCCCGCACCGCCAGCATCTCCTGCACGCCCCGCGGATCGTCGCGCTCGGCGAGGGCAGCGGCCAACTCACTCTTCACGGCCACGGTGGACAGCGTCCGGCCGAACACGTCGTGCAGGTCCCGGGAGAACCGCAACCGTTCCTCGGCCACCGCCAGGCGGGCGGCGACCTGGCGGCTGCGGTCCAGATCCCAGACCACCATCACCGTCCACATCGAGATGCGCATCGTCACCCCGAGGGCCAGGGCCAGGCACAGGGACGACACCACCGCAGGAGCGATCCCGGTCACCGCACCGCTGAGGGCAGTGAGCGTCCCGGCCATCGCCGCGATCGCCAGGCCGGCGAGGACCACCATCCACACGTTGATCATCGGGCTGATGGCGACGAGCGCGCTCACCGTGATCAGCAGGGCGGCGAACAGGGCCTCGTCGTGGAATTCGGTGGACAGCGTCCCCGGATACACCAGGACGACGACGGCAAGGCCGGCGAGTACCGAGCCGCCGAGCAGGTACGGCAGCGCCCGTGGTGCGGCCCGGTAGCCGACCATGTGGTTGAAGGCGCCCCGGGCCACGAGGAGGCAGATCAGCGTGTGGCCGATCACGCCCGTCAGGTACGCACCGGCCTGCCCGGCGGACCACGGCTCCTGCCCGTTGGCCAGCAGGGCGAGCCCGAGCAGGGGCACCATCCCGAACAGCGCGTACAGGGACCAGCGGTTGTACGCCTCGAACCGTTGCGGACGGCTCAGCGCCGACCAGCGCAACACGCTCGCACCCGCCTGGCCCATGGGGAACCACGGTAGCGCGTGGGAGGTCACCGGCGCGGCTCCCAGCGCATCCATCGACGGGTTGCCAGCACGCCCAGCGCGCACCAGCCGGCCAGCACCAGTGCCGGCACCAGGCCGGCGGTGAAGGTCTCACCCAGGGTGAGGGCCGCACCCGTGTCGTCCAGGCCGAGGAAACCTACCTGGAGCAACTGGATCACCGGGGCCAGCGGCGTCAGTTCGGCGATCTGCTGCAGCGGCCCGGGCAGGGTCTGCAGCGGGAACGTCACGCCGCTGGCCAGCATGGTTCCGAAGATCACCGGCAGGGTGGTCAACTGGGCCGCTTCCACGGTCTTGGTCATCCCGGAGGAGGCGTAGGCCAGCAGGGCGAAGACGGCGAAGCCGCCCACCAGCGCGATGACCACGAGCACGGGGTTGGCGGGCAGCGGGAGATCGAACGCCGCTGCGGCTGCGGCGCTGGTGAGGATGAGCTGGCCGGCGATGATCGCCGCCGCCGGTGTTGCGGTGCCGATTAACACGCTCGCGGCGGACAACTCGCCCGACGCCAGTCGTTTCAGGGTGAGTTCCTCGCGGCGGGCCACCACCGTGGTGGTGAGGTTGTAGTAAGCCACGAAGACCAACCCGAACGCGGCCATCAGCGCCACCAGGTGCGTTCCGAAGGCGGCACCCGCCGCGCCATCGCCGACGAGCGGCAGCATCAACAGCACCAACACCGGTGCCATCACGATCGTGTTGAGCAGCGCGGTCTTGTTCCGGCGCAGCAGCGTGGCCTCCATCCGGGCCAGGGCGCCGATCTGGCGCAGCGGGGTGGTGGAGTGCGCGGTGCGCGTGGTGGCCGCCGCGGTGCGCTCGGTGGTGGTGGTACTCATACCGATGTCTCCTGGGGTCGGGTGGTCGGGTGGTCCAGCGCGCCGGTGCTGGCCGGCGCGTTGCCGTTTCGGCCGGCCCGGGCCTCCGGGGTGTGATCGGCGCCCTGGCTTGCGATGGTGAGGAACGCTTGCTCCAGGGACGCCGAGCGGGCCTGGAGTTCGGCCAACTCCAGGTGGTGCTCACTGGCCCAGGTCAACAACCGGTGCAGGTCTTGCTGCAGGTCCCGGGTGACGATGGTGTGCT
>CALKWS010000050.1 GCA_938004115.1 uncultured Ruaniaceae bacterium | reverse complement strand
AGCAGGCTGTGCAGGTGAGCAGGCTGAGCACCTAAGCAGGCGCTGGCCGGGGTGCTGAGCAGGTGATGCAGCCGCTGGCGGGGCGCTGAACGTATTCCCAGTAACGTGGCTCCGGGGACGGCCCTGGGCGAGGATCGTGCCAGGTGAAAACCGACCATGGTGAGGAGTGCGGCGATGGGTGAGAAGGTTCGGCTCGGGATCATCGGGCTTGGCGTGCAGGGCACGGTCTATGCGCGGATGATCGCCGCTGGTGAGGCGGGGGACCTGGTGGTCACCGCGGTGGCCGACATCGACGAGGGCGCACGGGACCGCGCCCGCGAGGTCTGCCCGGAAGCGACGTTCTACACCGACTACCACGCCCTGCTCGCCAGCGGTGAGGTCGACGCCGTCGTCACCACCACCCCGCACTACCTGCACCCGGAGATCGGGATCGCCGCGATCAGGGCCGGGGTGCACGTGCTCGTGGATAAGCCTGCGGGGGTCTACACCGCCCAGGTCCGTGAACTGAACGACGCCGCCGCCGCGCGCCCGGACGTGGTCTTCGCGATCATGTTCAACCAGCGCAACAACCCGCTGTACCAGCGCATCAAACAGATCGTCGACGACGGCGAGATCGGCGCGATCCGCAGATCCAACTGGCTCATCACCACCTGGTGGCGGCCGGATGCGTACTACACCGCCAGCGAGTGGCGGGCCACCTGGGGCGGAGAAGGCGGTGGCGTGCTGGTGAACCAGGCGCCCCACCAGCTGGACCTGTGGCAGTGGATCTGCGGGATGCCCCGATCGGTGATGGCCAAGGCCGGTTTCGGGTTCCGCAAGAAGATCGCGGTGGAGGACGAGGTGACGATCCTGGCCGACTACGGCGACGGCGTGACAGGCGTGTTCGTCACCGCGACCCACGATCCGGCCGGTACGGACCGGCTGGAGATCTTGGGGGACCGGGGCAAGATCGTGGTCACCGACTCCCGCATCGCCACCCTCACCCGCTTCACGGCGGACGAGCGGGAACTGTCCGCCAGCCTGTCCGTGGAGGAAGGGTTCGCCCTCGCCTCCGGGGCGCAGACCTCGGAGTTCTACACCACCGAGGAAATCACCACCGAATCCGCCTGGGGCGCCCAGCACGCCGGAGTGCTGGCCAACTTCGCCGCCGCGATCCTGCACGGCACCGAGTTGCTGGCTCCGGGAGCCGACGGCATCAACGGGGTGCGGTTGGCGAACGCGGCACACCTGTCCGCGTGGCTCGGGGAGGAAGTGTCGACCGACATCGACGAGGCCGCCTACCTGCGGGAACTTAACGCCCGGATACGGGCGGAGGGGACTTTCCCCGAGCGGCCCGAACCCGTGGGCGGATGATGCGCAGCGGCCCCGGGCGGTGAGCCCCAGCGACCCCGGGCGGTGATCGGCAGCGACCCCGGGCGGTGATCGGCAGCGACCCGCAGCGTTACGATGCCCCCATGTGTTCGTGCCCGAATCGGCGAACGGTGCTGCGCGCCGGCGGCCTGGCGGCGGGAGGTGCCGTGTTCCTGGCCGCCTGCGGAACGGATGACGCCGATGAGCAGGAGGTCTCCATCGCCAGCGGGGAGGCCTTGGCTGATCTGAGCGACCTGGAGGTGGGCGGCTCCATCTCGGTCCAGACCGAGGCGGGGCAGACCGTCCTGCTCACCCGCACCGATTCGGAGCAAGTGGTGGCCTTCAGCGCCGTGTGCACCCACCAGGGGTGCACCGTGGAGGTCGGTGCGCAGGAGGCCGAGTGTCCCTGTCACGGATCCCGGTACGACCTGACCACCGGTGAGGCCACCGCTCGGCCCGCCACCGAACCACTCGCGCCGATCGACGTGGAGGTCCGCGACGGTCAGGTCGTCACCGCCTGAGCCGAACCCCGGCGAGCCGGCGCCCGCACGCCGCGCGGCGGTGTGGTGCTGCGGGGTACCCGGCCATAGAGTGGCGGGGCAATCCGTCACAAGAGTTGGGAAGTCATGACACAGAACGAACCCGCACCGGACCAGTTCGGCCACTCCTCCCAGGCGCCACACGGCACCGGTGGACAGCCCCCCTCGACTCCGGGCGGTCCGGTTCCCCCGAGTTACGACGATGCCACTCAGCAGATGCCACCGCTCGGGGATGGGCCTGCGCCCGCTGATCCCTACGGCCAACCGCAGGCGAGTGGTCATCCTCAGCCGGCAGGCCCGCCGCCGCCCAGCGGCCAGCCCGGTGCGGGGCCGCAGCCGGGCTACGCGCCGCAGGGCGGTTACCAGGGCACTCCACCGCCGGGATACGGCGGCCCGGGCGGGGGCGCCGGCTTTCCTCCGCCCGGTAACCCCGGCGGCTCCGGCGCGCCGTCGGAGCCCGGCCTGTTCGACTTGACCCTGGCCACCCCGGTAGCACCGCGAATCGCCAAACTCGGCTTGATCGCGCTGTGGGTGATGGGTGGTCTAACGGCGTTGTCCGGTCTGGTCGGATTCATCGGCGCTGCGGTCGTGGGTGCGGGCCCCTGGGGCGGTGGCGGCACCATGATCCTGGGAGCGTTCGTGGAGATGGTCCTGGCGTTCGCGGTCGCTGTGGTCATCGTGGTGCTCGGCCGCATGCTGATCGAGCTGACGTTGTCGGTCATCGCCGGGCGCGAGGAGGCCAAGCAGAAGGGCGCCGACGCCGCGGAGTAGGGCGGCGCTCGCGCGGGTACTGCGGGGGAGTCCGCCCTGCGGCCCTGGTACCGCGGCGCCGTCCGCTGAGGATCGGCGGCATTCCTCCAGCGCCCGGGTGCGTTATCCACAAGCGAGCCCGCCGGGCGGCGCGATGTCAGTGGCTCCCTCTACGGTAGGAACATGCGTTCGAAGAGGCGCATCTGACCGTAGAGGGGGCCAGGATGACGACGGAACAACCGACCACGACGTCCCTGGCCGCCAACCTGGCGGCGCTGGAGGACGTCACGGCACGCATCGCCGCGACCGACATCACCGAGGAACAACTGGCCCACTCCGGCCCACTGCTCGGGGAAGCGGCTGTGCGCGTGCACGAGGCCATCCAGCGCCTGACGGGCAAGCGACTGCAATGGCTGACTGCGGAAGAGGCCGACGGCCGCTGGGCGCTCGGCGGCGCCAGGACGTACGCCACCCACGTGGCGCACACCCATCGCATCACTCAGGGCTCGGCCAAGGCGGACGTCCGGCTCGCCCGCCAGTTGCGGGACGAGATAGGTGAATTCGCGCGTGCCCTGCGCGATGGTGCCGTCGGGCAGGACCACGTCCGGATCCTTGCCCGGGGCGCGCTCACCTCCCCGGCCCGGATCGCGGCGCTGCAGGATCCTGCACACGAGGATCCCGCGGACGAGAGCGCTCGCCCGCACGGGGCCGGCCAGGACGACGGTGCGCACGACGACGATGGCGAGGCCCGTGACGACGGTACGGCGGCTCCGGGCACAGAACCGGACGATCCGGCAGCAACCCACACGGGAGACGATGCGCAGGCCGGTAAGTCGGCGACGGGGCGCTCCGGCACCGTCGAACAACTATTGCTGCGCAAGGCGCAGGAGATGCGCCCGGAGCAGTTCCGGACGTTGGTGCGTCACTTTGCGATGCTCGCTGACCCCGAGGCGGACGAACGCGGTTATCGCAAGGCGCAGGAGCGTGAGCACTTCGATATCTCCCGCACCCTGAATGGCTACCACCTGAGTGGATTCCTCACCGAGGAGCACGGTCAACAGGTCTGCACCGCGCTGGATGCGGTCATGGGGACCCCGGCCCGCGATGACCGTCGCAGCGCGACCCAACGCCGCGCCCAGGGTCTGGCGGATATGGCCCGTCTGGTTCTCGACCAGGGCCTGGCCGGGATGTCCGCATCGGTCCGCCCCCACGTCGGGGTCCTCATCGGGCCCGAGCAGTTCCGGGAGATGATGCGGGAGGCAGCCGCACGTTCCAGGCACCCGGACGGCACCGACGCCGGCGGCGAGCCTTCCGGCCGTGCCTGCCCCGATGGGGCGCCGGGCGCTTCCGGCAGTGCGCCAGGCCGTCCCAGCGGCGTGCCTGGCACTCCCGCCGCGCGCGGCTCATCGGCATTCGGTAGCGGTGAACAGACCGGCCATGGGAGCGAACAGACCGGCCATGGGAACCGGGTCGACCCGATGCAGCATCCGGCCTTCTTCCGCCGTGACTGGGATTCCATCCTGCGCAGTGAGCCCTCCATGTGGTCCGACGGGAGCGGCCCGGTGCCCACGCAGGTGATTCGCCGGATGGCACGCTGCGCAGACGTCTACCGGGTGCTGTTCTCCACCGAGAACGAGGTGCTGAACCACGGCCGCGACCATCGACTGTTCACGCCCGCTCAACGCCGAGCGATCATCGCCCGTGACCGGCACTGCACGTACCCCGGCTGCACCGCGCCACCGGTGCTGTGCGAGACACATCACGCCAAGGTGCGCTGGGCCGACGACGGCAAGACCGACGTGGCGAACGGTGCCCTCCTGTGCTTCCACCACCACGACCTCGTCGAGGCCCGGCGCATCACCATGGCACGCAGAGGGGGACGGTGGCGCTTCTACCGCAGGGACGGCACAGAACTCCCCTCGGACTACCCACGGGACGTACCGTCCACGCCGGAACCGGCCACCGTTTCCGGGAGGCGTGCCCCATGGAAGCAACGCGAGTGACCCGTGATCGCGCATTGGCGAGTCGAGCGTCGTCAAGCGGGTTCGACGTGCACGTCCTGCGGTGACTTGTCCGGTCGCCATCCACGCCAGACCGGGTGGCGCAACCTGCCATCGGCGGTCCAGTTGCTGAAGGAGACCTCCGCAACCCGGGACGGGTCCACCCAGCGAGCCTCCCGGGCATCCGCACGGGGCACCTCCGTCACCGGCGAGGTCGATCGCTCCTCGGCACGCAACGTGGCCAGGATCGTGCGCGCCTGCTCCTGGGTGAAGCCGGTGCCCACGCGGCCGGCGTACCGCAAACCGCCCTCGGATGTGGGGACGGCCAACATCAGCGAGCCCACCGCGTCGGACCGGGAGCCGCGCCCGGGCCGCCACCCGGCCACCACCACCTCCTGGGTGCGGGAGTGCCGGATCTTGATCCATGCCGAACTGCGCTGTCCCGGACGGTAGGTGCTGTCCAGCCGTTTGGCGACGATTCCCTCCAGGCCCTGGTCGGCGCTGGTACGCAAGGCAGCGGAGATGTCCGTCTCGAACGCAGGCGGCACCTGCACCCGGGGCGAGGCCGACACCAGTTCCTCCAGAAGCGTCCGACGCTCGCGGTAGGCGAAGCCGGTCAGGTCGTGCCCGTTCATCGCCAGCACATCGAAGAACATCACGTGCACGCCTTGCTGGCGCATCGCGGCGCGGACCTGCTGGCCGGTGGCCTGCATCCGGGGCTGGAGCAAGCCGAAGTTCGGCTTGCCGTCGGCATCCAATGCGACGATCTCACCGTCGAGTACGGCGGAGTCCGCGTGCACCAACTGGGCCACCTGCGCCAGTTCGGGGTACTGCTCCGTGGTCTCCAGCCCGGACCGACCGAAGACCCGCACGTCGCCGTTCGCGACGTGGACGAGCGCACGCACCCCGTCCCACTTCATCTCCGCTGCCCAGCCGCTGGACCCGACATCGGCCATCGTGCCGGCGGTGGCCAGCATGGGCGAGAGGGGCGTGAACGGCTTCGCTGGTGGCGCCGGCCTCGCGCTCGCAGGCACACGGTGCGCACGCTGCGAGGTCTTGCCGGGTTCCACTGCGTCGGGAGGTGCTGCGGCGTTGTGAGGTGCTGCGGCGTTGGGAAGTGCTGCGTTGTCGGGAGGTGGTGCAGCCTCGTCGGCTTCAGTGGCGTCGTCGGCCTCGGCAGCGCCGTCGTCTTCGGCAGTATCGACGGGTTCGGCGGTGTCCCCTGGCCGGGCATCGTCGTCGGCCGCCGGCTGGCGCTTGGTGAGGATGATCAACCACTGGCCCCGCTCACCGCCGGTGCGCACCAGCGCGAACCGGCTGATGCGGCCCGGCCCCGCCGTGGCCAGGCCGCCGTCCTCGGCCCCGGTCAGGGTGACGATGACCTCCTCGCCGTCGCGCCATTTCTCGGTCTCGTACGTGCCGCGATCCCAGATCGTCACCTCGCCGGCGCCGTACTCACCCGTGGGGATGGTGCCCGCGAAGGACGCGTACTCCAGCGGGTGATCCTCAGTGGGCACCGCCAGGTGGTTTCGTCCCGATGAGGTCGGTACCCCCCGGGGCAGTGCCCAACTCACCAGCACTCCGTCGCGCTCCAACCGGAAGTCCCAGTGCAGTCGCCGGGCGTGATGCTCCTGGATCACGAATACGGGCTCCCGGGAGGCCTCCTGCCCCGATCCGGCGGCTACGTCCCGTTGCTGGTCGGCATCTGCCTCATCGGCCGGCCCGTCGCCCCGGCGCGCGGTTCGAGCGGCCACGCCGCCGATAGCCCCCTGCGCCGGGGGCGGCACCGGCTCGGGCGTTCGGGCCGCATCGCGCATGGACCGGTACTTGGCCAACCGGTCCGGCACCGGCAGCGCCGCGACCTCCACGCCCAGATCGGCCATCGGGTCGCCGCGTTCGGCTAGGAGGGCGAGCACGTCCTCCGGGGCCAGTTGCCGCAACTCCGGGTCACGCAACTCCTCCCAGGTCCGCGGGGCGGCTACCCGCGGAAGTGCGGTGCCGCGCAGCGAGTAGGGCGCCACCGTGGTCTTCTTGGCGTTGTTCTGCGACCAGTCCAGGAACACCTTCCCGGCCCGCGCCGCCCGCGCCATCTTCGACAGCACCAGATCGGGGTGGTCGGCCTCCAGGCTGCGGGCCAGTTCCCGCGCCAGGGCACTGGCCTGGGCGGACGTGATGGACCCGTTCAGCGGCGCGTACAGGTGAATCCCCTTGGAGCCGCTCGTTACGGGGTAACTATCCATCCCCATCCCGGCGAGGATCTCGCGTACCAGGTCCGCCACATGGGCCACCGTGGTCAGTTCCACCCCTGGCCCGGGATCCAGGTCCAGTACCAACCGGTCGGGGTTCTGCGGCTCGCCGCGTGCATCCACCCGCCATTGCGGGACGTGCACCTCCAGCGCCGCGATCTGGGCGAACCAGGTGAGCGTGGCACGCGAGTCCACCACCGGATAGGTGTTCACGTGATCGGAGTGCTGGACGTCGGCACGGGTCACCCAGGAGGGGGTGCCGGCATCCAGATCCTTGCTGAAGAACGCGTCCTTCGGACGGCGCGCGGTGCCCACCCCGTCCACCCACCGCTTGCGCGTGACCGGACGCCCGGCGCAGTGCGGCACCATCACGTCGGCGACCTGGGCGTAGTACCGGGCCACATCGGCCTTGGTGGTCCCGGTCTGCGGGTAGAGCACCTTGTCCAGGTTCGTCATGCGCAGGCGCCGGCCATCGACGTCGACCATCGTTTCCGCGCGAGCCATGGCTCCTATCGTGCTGGCTGCGCGCCCCGAGGGCTAGCCGCGCGGGCTCGCGCCGGCGCCGAACCGGCTCGGGCGAACGCACGCGGCGACCGTCCGGGCCTGTTCAGGTACGCACGGTCGCCGAGCACCGGGCCCTGCCCGAGGTGGGCACCGCCGTCGGGCCTCAGTACCTAC
>CALKWS010000049.1 GCA_938004115.1 uncultured Ruaniaceae bacterium | reverse complement strand
GCAACCCGCACGGAAGGACACCCATGACCCGTCGACGCACCACAGCGCTCGCCACCCTCACCGCCGCCGCCCTTACCCTGGCCGCGTGCGGCGGTGACACCGACCCCTTCGACCCGCCTGCGGAGGGCGAGGACGAGGCGGCCGGGCGCTCCGAGCAGCGGGTGGGGGACGTCTCCCTGGTGGTGGGGTCCCAGGACTATTACTCCAACGAGATCATCGCCGAGATCTACGCCCAGGCGCTGGAGGCCGAGGGTTTCGAGGTGACCCGGAACTTCAACATCGGCCAGCGTGACGCCTACATCCCGGCCCTGGAGTCCGGGGAGGTCGACGTGTTCCCCGAGTACACCGGCAACCTTCTGCAGTTCTATGATCCGGACACCCGGGCGACGACGAGCGACGACGTCTACGCCGCACTGGTCGAGGCCCTACCGGCCGACCTGGAGGCTCTGGACCAGGCCGACGCAACCGACCAGGACTCCTACAACGTCACCGCCGATGTGGCCGCCGAACACGACCTGTCCTCCATCGCCGACCTAGCCGCCATGGAGGACCTGACCCTGGGCGGGCCGCCGGAACTGGAGCAGCGTCCATACGGCCCGCAAGGGTTGCAAGACATCTACGGGGTCGAGGTCTCCTTCGAGGCCACCGGGGACACCACCGTGCAGGACCTGGTTGCCGGCACCGTGGACGTGGCGAACGTGTTCAGCGCCGACCCGCGGATCCAGACCGAGGACCTGGTCACGCTGGAGGACCCGGAGGGGATGTTCCTGGCCTCCCATGTGGTGCCGGTGGTCAATGCGGAGGTGGCCGACGACGTCGCACCGGTCATCAACGCGGTCAGCGCGGCGTTGACCGCCGCCGATCTGGTCAACCTGAACGTGCAGTCGACCGAGGAACAACGCTCCTCTGCTGAGATCGCGGCCGCGTGGCTGGAGCTGGTGGGGCTGGCCACGGCCACCGGCACCGACTGAGCGGCGTTACCTCGCCCGGGTGAGGGGGCGATCGTGCCCTATCCGCGCTGCCCTATCCGCGGTCGCGGTCGCGGCGGCGCTTGGCCAGCCACCCGGCCACGGCGATGTAGACGATCACAGCCACGACCAGTACCACCGCCAGGCGCAGGAGGAACCAGACCGCGGAGAACAGGACCTGCACCAGGAACCAGGCGATGACGAGCGCGACGATCGCCAACAGCAGGGAGATGAGCCAGTTGCGTTGCACGTAGCCCAGTGTGGCAGACGGCCACGGCACGGGTGCCGGCAAGCCCCGGCCCCGGGTGCTACGCCAGATCGATATTGGCCGGGTCCGGTCCCATCCGCAGTTCGGCCACGATGGAATCGGCGAACCGCTCGATCGCACCGGACTCCAGGGAGCAGAACAGCGAGGGCTCCACGAGTTCCAGTTCCATCAGCAGCGGGTCACCATCGCGTCGGGGCACCACGTCGACCCGGGCGTATGGAAGTGGCCGAGACGAATAGGACCGTCCGGGGATGCGTGCCCGTGCGAACGCGAGAATCTCCTGGCCGGTGTGGATCTGTTCCGGGGTGGCCCGGTGCGGCTCCAAATCCTCCTGCAGGTACCGTCCCGCTTCGGCGCGTTCGGCGCCGTGGAGGATCGTGCCCTTCCTTGCGGCGTGCGAGTAGGTGCCGTGGAAGAACACCAGGGCGATCTCCCCGAACTCATCGACCTCGGGCACATACCGCTGCACCATCACCGAACGGCCCTCGTCCAGCAACCGCGACGCGTGGGCGATCGCAGCGCGCCGGTCGTCGGCGAGCACGCTGTAGCGGGCGGTGTCCATGGAGCCGGCGCTGATCGCCGGTTTGATGACGAACTCCTC
>CALKWS010000048.1 GCA_938004115.1 uncultured Ruaniaceae bacterium | reverse complement strand
GCCTTGAGTTCGTCGTTCTCGCCGCTGAGCACCCGCAAGGTAGCCACGACCTCGTCGAGGAAGTCGTCGACCTCATCCTGGTCGTAGCCCTCGCGGAACTTCGTCGGCTGGAATTTTTTGTTGAGGACGTCGTCCGCAGTCAGCAGTGCCATGTTCAACTACCTCGAATTGTCGGTTCGGATCACGGGTGTCACCTGGTTGTACGTTAGCGGAAAGTCGCGTTGACCCATTACAGCGTATGGGGCGCGATGATGGCCATCAGGATGAAGCAGGCGAGGAAGACCACGATGAAGCCGACGTCCAGGCTCACGGCCCCGAGCCGCAGCGGGGGGATGACCCGCCGGACCGCCTTCAGCGGCGGGTCGGTGACGGTGAAGGTCACTTCCGCCACCACCAGGGTGACCCCCTGCGGCTTCCAGTCCCGCGCGAACTGCTGCACCCAATTGAATACCAGCCGGACCAGGAGCAGCAGCACATAGATCAGTATGGCCAGATACAGCACGCTCAGGACGACGGACACTCCGGACCTAACTCTGGTTGAAGAACCTTGCCTGAGTAGTCTCCGGTTCCCGCTCCTCGTTGGCAATCTCCACCGTGGCAGGTGAGAGCAGGAACACCTTGTTGGTGACCCGCTCGATCGCACCGCGCAGCCCGAACACGAGCCCCGCGGAGAAGTCGACCAGGCGCTTGGCCTCGGCGTCGGTCATGTCGGTGAGGTTCATGATCACCGGGGTGCCCCCGCGGAACGCCTCACCGATGGTCTTGGCGTCGTTGTAGGTGCGTGGGTGGACGGTGGTGATCCGCCGCAGGCTCGCGGAGTCCCGGTGCGAGGCAGCCCGGCTGATCGGGGTGACCTCGGCTTCCTGGGCGGGCTCCGGAGCGTCTTCGTCGTTGAAGTCCACGTAGTCCTCGTGTTCGTCCGTCTCCGGCTCGGACAACCCGAGCCAGAGCATCGATTTGCGTAGCGTTCCGGCCATCGCCTTCTCCCTCGTCCTGGTGCGCGTTCCGACCATTCGCGCAAGCGTGCTGGTTCCCTCCGACGCTAGACCAGGGCCGATGTACGTCGGAGCAGGTCAAGGCGGCGTGTCGCGCCCGGTGGGGACCGCCAGCCCGGCGCTCCGGCCGGTGCGGCCGTCGCGGCGGTAGGAGAAGAAGGTCCCGTCCTCGAAGGTGCAGCGGCCGGTGTCGACGACGCTGCCCACCCCGGCCCGGTGCAACCCGGCGCGGACGGCGGCGGGCAGGTCCAGCGCCGTCGTGCCCCACCTGGTGCGGGCGTCCAGGTCCGGGTTCATCGCGACGGCCTCGGCGTGCATGTCCTCAGGAACCTCATAGCACCGGCCACAGATCGAGGGGCCGATCGCCGCATGGGTGGCCCGGTGGCCGGCCGCCGCCATCGCCTCCAGGGCGCTGTGGATGACGCCGGCCAGCACCCCGCGCCGGCCGGCGTGCACCGCCGCGACCATGCCCGGGGCGGCGAGGAGCACGGGCACGCAGTCGGCGACCAGGACCCCGACCGCCCGGTCCCGGCCGAGCACCACATCGGCCCGCCCCTCGTGCTGGTCGGGGCCGAGCACGGCGGTGCCGTGGACCTGGTCGGGGAAGGTGATCGGTCCGCCGACGAGCCCCGCGGCGAGGTCCCGGTTGCGTCGCACGGCCTCCGGATCGTCCCCGACCGCTCCGCCGAGGTTCAACGTCGCGTAGCGGCCGGTACTGACCCCACCTGCGCGGGTGGTGAACCAGCCCGCGGCCCAGGGCCCCAGGTCCACCCGGATCGACTCGGCGGCCGGGCCCGGCGCGTCCGACGGCGTCACTTGAGGAAGTCTGGTACGTCCAGGTCGTCGTCCCGCCGGCGGCGCGGCACCTCGTCGAAGATCCTCGGTACCTCCAGGCCCTGGGTCGGAGGTCCGGCCGGCCGCTCCTCGGCGGGCGTGCCGTTGCTCCCGCTCGCCCGGACCGGTTCGGGCGCCGGCGGCTCGACCGGCGCGGGAGACGCGGCCGGCTCGGTGCGGATCTGCGCCGGGATCACCGCGGGCTCGGGTTCGTCGGCCTGCTCCAGCACCGGCGGTACCCGGCGTGCGGCGTCCCCGCCGTCCTGGGTGTGGGCGAACGTGCTGCCCTCGTCCTTCGGCTTGGGTGTACCGCCGTCGAACCCGGCGGCGATGACCGTGACGCGCACCTCATCACCCAGGGCGTCGTCGATCACCGCCCCGAAGATGATGTTGGCCTCCGGGTGCGCGGCCTCCTGGACCAGCCGGGCGGCCTCGTGGATCTCGAACAGGCCCAGGTCGCTGCCGCCCTGGATGGACAACAGCACCCCGTGCGCACCATCGATGCTGGCTTCCAGCAGCGGCGAGGAGATCGCGAGTTCGGAGGCCTGTACGGCGCGGTCCTCCCCGCGGGAGGAACCGATGCCCATCAGCGCGCTGCCGGCCCCCTGCATCACGGACTTGACGTCGGCGAAGTCGAGGTTGATCAATCCCGGGGTGGTGATCAGGTCGGTGATGCCCTGCACACCGGAGAGGAGCACCTGGTCGGCGCTCTTGAACGCGTCCAGCACCGACACCCCCCGGTCGGAGATGGACAGCAGCCGGTCGTTGGGGATGACGATCAGCGTGTCCACCTCCTTGCGCAGCGCCTCGATGCCGGCATCGGCCTGCACGCCGCGGCGGCGGCCCTCGAAGGTGAACGGACGGGTGACCACACCGATGGTCAGGGCGCCCAGCGAACGGGCGATCTTGGCCACCACCGGTGCCCCGCCGGTGCCGGTGCCGCCACCCTCGCCGGCGGTCACGAACACCATGTCCGCCCCGCGCAGCACCTCCTCGATCTCCTCGGCGTGATCCTCGGCGGCCTTCTTGCCCACCTCCGGGTCCGCGCCGGCTCCCAATCCCCGGGTCAGGTCCCTGCCGACGTCGAGCTTGACATCGGCGTCGCTCATCAGCAGTGCCTGGGCATCGGTGTTGACGGCGACGAACTCCACGCCCTTCAACCCGACCTCGATCATCCGGTTGACGGCGTTGACTCCACCACCGCCGATACCTACCACCTTGATGACCGCTAGATAGTTCTGCGGTGCCGCCACGTCATCATCCCTCTCGTCAAACCCTGAACCTCTACTTGAGGTTTAGAGTTATGTCATTTCCTCGCAGCGATGACGCTATGGCCGCAATGTGCCCGCAGCAACGACATCGATGGGTGTGTCGGCCCCTCAGTCCCGGGTGATCGGGTGCCGCGGGGCCGAGACGTCGTACACGCCGGCCGGCACCTGCCGCAGGGTGTCCAGCACGGCGACTTTCAGGTCGCTCTCCTCCGCACTCCCCCACACCACCAGTGCGCCGTCGGCCAGGGTCAGTTCCACCTGGTCCGGACTGAGCGCGGCGGCCACCTCGACCTCCTCGAACAGGGCCGGGGGAAGCTGCCCGAGCACGCTCACCGCTGCCTGCAGCGTCCGGGCGGCGGAGTCGCTGCCGACGTCGACCTCGACCACCGGCAGGTCCTCCCGCGGTTCGTCCACCCGGTCGAGTTGGACGGCCTCGGCGTCCAGCACCAGGTACTCCTCCCCCTCCGGCACGGTGGCCACCGGGGTGCGCGGGGTGAGGTGCACGCTGAGTCCGCGGGGCCACTGCCGGGTCACCTCGGCGTCGAGCACGCCGGAGACCTGCCGTACCTCCTCGGCCATGGTGCCGGTGCTCAGCCGGATCAGCGGTTGCCCCTCCTGGGCCGCCACCACGCCGGCCACAGCGGCGGTGTCCACGACCTCACTGGCGCCGGTGATCTCCACCTCCTCGGCGTGCAACGCCAGGACGGAGGAGAAACCGACCAGGTAGACCACTGCCCCGATGCCGGCCATGCACGCCAGCGCGATCGCGATGGTCCGCAGCCGCATCCGCCGGAGGGCCCGGCGCCGCTCGGCCAGTCGTTGGGACAGTTGGGTGGAGACCCGGTTGATCGTCCCGGGCGCGGCCAGTTGCCCGCCCCGCGGCCGGGCCGCGGAGACCGCTGCACCGGCGCCATCGTCCTTGGACCTGCCACCGGAGGCACGGCGGCCCGCCGCCGCACCGGTTCCGCGTCCCCCGGCGGGTGGACGACGCATCGACCCCGGTCGGGTGGGCGCCCTCATCGTCCGGGTTCCGCCAGGCGCCGCAGTTCCGTCACGACCGTGTCCGCGGCGGCAGTGACGTCGCCGGCGCCGATGGTGATGACCACGTCCCCGGGGCGAGCGGCCCGGGCGGCGGCGCGGGCCGCCTCGTGCGGGTCGGTGGCCAGGTGCGCGCCGGGCAGGTGGTCACCGATGAGTGCCGAGGTCACCCCCGGCAGGGGTTGTTCGCGCGCCGGGTAGATCGGGGTCACCCACACCTCATCGGCCGCGGACAGTGCCCGGGCGAACTCGGCGGCGAAGTCCCGGGTGCGGGTGAACAGGTGCGGTTGGAAGATCACCAGGACCTGCCCGCCGGCGGCCGCGCGCCTGGCTGTGCCCACCGCTGCCGCGACCTTACTGGGGTTGTGTGCGTAGTCGTCGATCACGCGCACCCCGCCGACGCGTCCGCGTGACTCGAACCTGCGGGCGGTGCCGGTGAACGTGCCCAGGGCGGCGGCCATGTCCGCGGGATCCACCCCCAGATCGACCCCGGCGCACCATGCCGCCGTGGCGTTGGCGAGGTTGTGTTCCCCCGGTACGGCCAGATCGAGTTCCACCGCTCCCAGCGCGCTGCTCAGCCGCGCCCCGGACTGGGTGGCGGCCAGTTGCCGGACCTCGATGCGCACGTCGGCATCGGCACCGGTGCCGTAGGTGCGTACGCGGATGTCACGCGCGGACCCGCTACGGGCCAGGGCGGCCGATCCGGCGTCGTCGGCGTTGGCGATGAGCAGCCCGCCGGGCCGGATGCGGCCGATGAACCGTTCGAAGGCGGCCGCGTACGCGGCCTCGGTGCGGTAGTGGTCCAGGTGGTCGGGTTCGACGTTGGTCACGATCGCGACCTGCGGGTCGTAGTTGACGAACGACCCGTCGGACTCGTCGGCCTCCGCCACGAACACCGGGCCGCTGCCCAGGTGTGCCCCGGTGTCCAGCGCCACCACCCGCCCGCCGATGGCGAACGACGGGTCCTGCCCGGCGGCGCGCAGCGCCACGGCGAGCATCGCGGAGGTGGTGGTCTTGCCGTGGCTGCCGGCCACGGCGACGAAGTCCTTGCCCCGGGCGGCCAGCGCCAGCGCCTGGGACCGGTGCCAGACCTCGGCGCCGCGGTCGCGGGCGGCGCGCAACTCGGGATTGTCCGGGGCGATCGCGGTGGAGATCACCACCAGGTCCCCAGGGCCCAGGTGGGCCACGTGCGCCGGGTCGTGGCCCACGTGCACCCGGGCGCCGCGCGCGGCGAGCCGGTCCAGTACCGGAGAGGGGGCCTGGTCCGACCCGCTGACCTGGTGCCCCTGGGCGAGCAGCAGTTCGGCGATCACCGACATGCCGGCCCCGCCGATGGCGATGAAGTGGATCCTCATGGCCGCCCCAGGACCTCGGTCACCATCCTGGCGACCCGTTGCGCGCCGTCGGTGATCGCGATGCCGGCCGTGCGCTGCCGTAGGAGCTCGCGCTGGTCGGCGTGGTGCACCAGCGGTAGGACATGCTCGCGGAGCCAGGCGGTGGTCAGGTGCGCGTCCTTGACCATCAGCGCCCCGCCGGCCTCGGTCACCGGCGCTGCGTTGAGTTCCTGCTCGCCGTTGCCGATCGGCAACGGTACGTACACCGCCGGGATGCCCAGCGCGGTCAGCTCGCTGACGGTGCCGGCGCCGGCGCGGGCGATCACCAGGTCGGCGCAGGCCAGGGCATGTTCCATCTCCACCAGGTACTCGCGCACGTGGTAGCGGGCGCCATCGGGCATCTGCCTCGCCGCGGCCCGTACCGGGTCGGCCTTGTCGCGCCCGGTCAGGTGCAGCACCTGCGCCCCGGCCTCGATGATCTGCGCGCCGATGGTCGGCACCACCTCGTTCAGCCGTGCGGCGCCCAGTGAGCCTCCGGTGACCACCACGGTGGTCCGGCCGGGGTCCAGGCCCAGCGCCCGCGCACCGGCCGCCGCCCGGCCCGCGGAGTCCTGTTCGCGCTGGCGGATCAGGTCGGTGATGGCCTGACGCAGCGGCAGGCCGACCACGCGGGCACCGGGGAGGTCGGTGCCGGGGAACGTGGTGCCCACCGCGGCGGCGTACCGGGCGCCGAGCCGGTTGGCCAGTCCGGGCCGGGCATTCTGCTCGTGCACCACGATCGGCACGCGGACCCTGCGGGCCGCCAGGTAGGCCGGGGCGGACACGTAGCCGCCGAACCCCACGACGACGTCGGCACCGGTGACCACCGACCGGGTGGTGGCCATCGCCCGCCGCCACCGGCCGGGCAGGGAGAGCCACTGCGTGCTGATGCTGCGCGGCAGGGGCACCTTCTCGATCGTGACCAGGTCCAGCCCGGCGGCCGGCACCAGGTCCGCCTCCAGTCCGGTGGCGGTACCCAGCACCCGCAGTTGCACCCCGGGCAGGTCCGCGCGCAACTGCGCGGCGACCGCCAGGAGCGGGTTGACGTGCCCTGCGGTGCCGCCGCCGGCGAGTACGATCCGTGGCTCAGCCATCGCCACCCCGCCGCGGCGCGATCACCGCCAGGGACTTGCGCAACGAACTTCGCCGGGCGGCCAGGGCACGGGCCGCGCCCGGTTCGTTGCGGGCGAAGGCCAGCACCAGCCCCAGGGCCATCATGGTGGTGACCAGCGCCGAGCCGCCTGCGCTGACCAGCGGCAGCGGCAGCCCGATCACCGGGAGCACGCCGATCACCACGCCGATGTTGATCAGCGCCTGCCCGATGATCCAGGTGCCCACCGCCGCGGTGGTGATCTTCACGAACCGGTCCGGGTGGCGCCGGATCACCCGGGTCATGCCCACCGCCAGGGTGGTGACCAGGGTCAGCACCAGCAGCGAGCCGAGCAGGCCGAGCTCCTCGCCGATGATGGCGAAGATGAAGTCGTTGTGGGCCTCGGGCAACCACAGCCACTTGGCCCGGGACTCCCCCAGCCCGACTCCGCTCAGACCGCCGGTGCCCAGACCTTCCAGGGCGCGGCGCGGTTGCAGGCTCAGGCCCATCGGGTCGTGCTCGCCGACGCCGAACAGCATCGCCACCCGCTGCCGGCGGTTGTCGGAGGAGACCACCAGGAACGCCGCGGCGGCAGCGGCGGCCATCCCGGCGACGGTGAACATCGACAGCGGCACCCCGGCCACCCACAGCGCTCCGGCCACCAGCAGGATGATCACCAGCGCGGTGCCCAGGTCATGGGTGTAGAGCACCATCGCCAGGATCGTGGTGGCCACCAGGACCGCCGGGAACAGCACGTGGTACCAGTGCCGCAGCAACGGCCCCTTGGCGGCCAGCACGGCCCCGAGCCACACCGCCAGGCCGAGTTTGCCGAACTCGGCCGGTTGGAAGTTCTGGCCGGCGATCACCACCCAGCCGGCGTTCCCACCAGCCGCCGCCTGCAGCCCGGGCACGAAGACCAGCGCCTGCATCGCGGCCGCCAGGGCGATGCCCGGCCAGGCCAGCCGGCGGATCCAGTGCACCGGGAGGCGGGAGACCAGCCAGGCGATCGGCAGTGCCAGCAGCGCGAACCGCGCCTGGTTCAGGAACGTGGTGAAGGGTGTGCCGGAGGACTGCAGGGACATCACCGAGGAACTGGACAGCACCATGACCAGCCCGAGCAGCAGCAGCACCAGCGTGGAGCCGCCGATCAGGTAGTAGCTGGTCACCGGTGAGTCCCACGCGGCAGTCACCGTCGTACGCCGGGTGGTGGTCGACGTCGTAGGCGGGGTTGCACGCGCCGTCGTCCGCCTGGTGGCACGCGTCGTCGTCGCGCCCCGGGCCGCGGGCTTGCGCGGGCGAACCACCGGGCGCCGGGTCTGGGTCGCGGTCATCGCGGCCCCTCCAGGGCGTCGACCGCGGCGGTGAACGCCTCCCCGCGCGCGGCGTAGGAGTCGAACTGGTCGTGCGAGGCGCACGCCGGTGCGAGCAGCACCACATCACCCGGGCGGGCCAGGTGGGCGGCGTGCTGGACGGCGCGGTGCATGGGCTCAGTGTCCTCAGCGGGGACCACGACTCGCGGGAGGTGCGGCGCGTGTCGGTCGAGTGCGGCCAGGACCGGGGAGGGATCGGTGCCCAGGACGACGACGGCGTGCAACCGGTCGGCGACCTCGGCGACCAACGGGCCCAGGTCCGCTCCCTTGGCCAGTCCGCCCGCGATCCACACCACTCTCCCGGGGGCCTGTGCCCGTAGCGAGGCGGCGGCGGCGTGGGTGTTGGTCGCCTTGGAGTCGTTGATGTACCGCACCCCGTGCCGGGTGCCGAGGTGCTCGATGCGGTGGGCCGCCGGCGCCAGCGACTGTAGCCCGCCGCGGATGTGGGCCGGCTCCACGCCGGCGGCCAGGGCCAGCGCGGAGGCGGCCAGCGCGTTGGAGACCTGGTGCGCCGCCGGGTCGGTCGCGCCGCCGCGGGACAGGTCGGCGAAGGTGGCCAGTTCCTGGGCGTGGGTGCGGCGCTGGGCGGTGAAGGCTCGGTCCACCAGCACGTCCTCGACCACGCCCACCTGCCCGGGGCCCGGCACCGCGAGGGTGAACCCGACGGCGCGGGCTCCCTCCTGGACGTCGGCGCGTTCGACCATCCCCCGGGTCTCCGGGTCCTGCTCGTTGTACACGCAGGCCGCGACCGTGCGTTCGTAGACGCGTGCCTTGTCCGCGGCGTACGCCGCCGCCGATCCGTGCCAGTCCAGGTGGTCGGGCGCCAGGTTCAGGCAGGCGCTGGCGTGCGGGGCCAGGGTGTGGGTGTAGTGCAGCTGGAAACTCGACAGCTCCACCGCCAGCCCCTGCAGGGGCCGGTCGGCGCCCCGGGCACCGAGCACGGTGGTGACGATCGGGGTACCCACGTTCCCCACCGCGGGAGCGTGCCGGCCAGCGGCCCGCAGCATCGCCGCCAGCATGAGCACCGTGGTGGTCTTGCCGTTGGTGCCGGTGACGGTGAGCCACGGGACGTCGGGGCTCACCCGCCAGGCCAGTTCCACCTCGCTCCAGATCGGCACCTGCGCCCGTTCGGCGGCCTGCAGCAGCGGGGTGCTCGGCGGCAGGCCGGGTGAGGCGATGAGGAAGTCCGGGGGGTCGGCGAGCACCGTGGCGGTGAGCGCGTGCCAGTCGGCACCGGTGTGGACGTCGACGCCGGCGGGGGCGTGCTCGGCCATCTCCGCGCGGGAATCGACCGCGCGCACCCGTGCACCCAGGTCCACCAGCGCGGTGGCGGCGGCCCGGCCGCTCTGGCCCAGCCCGGCCACGACCGCCCGGGCACCGGCGAGGCCCGCGGGATCCATCTAGCCCACGACCCATTCGGCGTAGAAGATCCCCAGCCCGGCGCACACGAACAGCGCGGCGATGATCCAGAACCGGATCACGATCGTCACCTCGCCCCACCCCATGAGTTCGAAGTGGTGGTGCAGCGGGGCCATCTTGAAGACGCGTTTGCCGGTGAGTTTGAACCAGCCGATCTGGATCACGTCGGAGAGCACGATGAGCACGAACAGTCCGCCGATGATGGCCGCGAGGATCTCGGTGCGGGTCAGGATCGACAGTCCGGCGAGCGCACCCCCCAGGGCCAGCGAGCCGGTGTCACCCATGAAGATCTTCGCCGGTGAGGCGTTCCACCACAGGAACCCGAAACAGGCACCGACGATCGCCGCCGCGACGATGGACAGGTCCCGGGGGTCGCGCACCTCGTAACAGCGCGCCGCGACCTGGGAGAGCACCTGACAGCTCTGGTTCGACTGCCACACCGCGACCACCACGTAGGCGCCGAAGACCAGCATCGAGACACCGGTGGCCAGCCCGTCCAGGCCGTCGGTGAGGTTCACCGCGTTGGACCAGGCGGTGATGAGGAAGTTCGCCCAGAGCACGAACAGCACCAGGCCCGCCCCGGCCCCGAGGAACGCCAGGTCCAGCGCGGAGATGTCCCGGGTGAAGGAGATGTAGGTGGAGGCCGGGGTGCGGTAGCGCTCGTTCGGGAACTGCAGCGCCAGCACCGCGAACGTGATCCCGACGGCCCCCTGCCCGATGATCTTCCACAGCGGGCTCAGCCCGAGCGAGCGTTGCCTGCTGATCTTGATGAAGTCGTCCAGGAAGCCGATCACGCCCAGGCCCACCATCAGGAACAACAGCAGCAGGCCGGAGGCGTTCGGCGGCCGGCCGGCGACCACGTTCGCCAGTGCGTAGCCGATGAGGGTGGCCGCGATGATGACCACCCCGCCCATGGTGGGCGTGCCGCGTTTGGTGAAGTGCGCCGTCGGGCCGTCCTGGCGGATGAACTGACCGTAGTTGCGCTTGACCAGGAACCGGATGAACAGCGGGGTGCCCAGCAGGGACACCAGCATCGCGAACCCGCCCGCGGACAGCACCGCGATCATCGGACGTCCTCCAGGGCCTCGGCCACCCGCCAGAGCTGCTCACTGTTGGAGGCCTTCACCAGCACCACGTCCTCGGCGCGCAGGTACCGGCGCAGCATCGCCACCGCCTCGGGTACCCCGCTGGCCCGGTCCACGGCCGAGCGGGCCATCCCGGCGGCCAGGGCCCCGGTGGCAAGCGGCCTGGCCTCACCCTCGACCGCCACGAGCCGGTCGATGCCCAGGGTGGCGGCGAAACCACCGACGCCCTCGTGCTCGGCGGTGGAGTCCGGCCCCAGTTCCCGCATCGGCCCCAGCACGGCCACGGCCCGTCCGCCGGTGGTCCGGCTGAGTTGGCGCAGTGCCCGCAACGCGGCCCGCATCGAGTCGGGGTTGGCGTTGTAGGCGTCGTCGATGATGGTGATACCCGATCCGGTGCGGTGCACGTCCATCCGGTGCGGGCTGCGGGCGAAGGCGGAGCCCAGCCCGGCGACGATCTGTTCCGGTGCCACGCCCACCTGGTGCGCCACGGCGGCGGCGGCCAGGGCGTTGGTCACCTGGTGTTCGCCGTACAACGCCAACTGCACCGGCCACGGCCGCCCGTCCAGGTGCATCGTGAAGCGTGCCCGGCCCTGGGCGTCGGTGCTCACGTCGGTGGCACGCACCTCGGCCCGCGGGTCCCGGCCGAACAGGACGGTGCGGGCGCCGCTGACCACACGGGTCATGGCGGCCACCCGGGCGTCGTCGGCGTTCAGTAGCGCGGTGCCCTCGGGGCGTAGGTTCTGGACCAGTTCGGACTTGGCGCGGGCGACGGCGTCCAGGTCACCGAATCCGCCCAGGTGGGCCCGGCCCACGGCGAGTACGACGGCGAGGTCCGGTGGGGCGATCGAGGTCAGGTAGGTCAGGTTGCCGGGGGCGTCGGCGCCCATCTCCAGGACCAGGACCGCGGTGTCGGTGCCGGCCCGGAGCACGGTCAGCGGCAGGCCGACCTCGTTGTTGTAGGAGCCTCGCGGAGCGATGACCGGCCCGGTGTGCTCCAGCAGCGCGGCGAGCAGATCCTTGGTGGAGGTCTTGCCGACCGATCCGGTCACCGCGACCACCAGCGGCGGGCGGGCCTGGTCCCGCAACGTGGCCAGCACGTGCCGGGCCAGGGCTCCCAGCGCCGTGGTGGTGTCGGCCACCTCGATCTGGGCGATCGGGGCCGTGGCCACCTCGCGGGTGACCAGCGCGGCCACCGCGCCGGCCTCGGCGGCGGCAGCCAGGTACTCATGGCCGTCCACGCGCGCTCCGCGCAGGGCGACGAAGAGGCTGCCGGGCTGCACCCGGCGGGAGTCGGTGACGACGTCGCCGCTGACCACGGTGGCTGGATTACCCAGCAGACGTCCACCGGTGGCGCGAGCGATCTGGTCCAGGGTCAGGGCGATCATGAAGCGGCGGTGGGACGTTGAGCGCGTTCGGCCATGGCCTTGCGCACCTCCTGTCGGTCATCGAGATAATGATCCACCCCGGCGATCTCCTGCCACGTCTGATGTCCGCGACCTGCTATGAGCACCGTATCGGCCGCGGCGGCGAATCGGACGACACGGGCGATCGCGGCCTGTCGTGGAGCGATCTCGTAGACCTCGACCTTCCGCCCGCGTTCCAGCTCATCCGCCTGCGCCTGCACCGCTCCGGCCATCACCTCGGCTCGGATCGCCGCGGCGTCCTCATCGTGCGGGTCGTCGTCGGTGACGATGATCACGTCCGCGCCGCGGACCGCGGCCCGCCCCATCGGGGCCCGTTTGCTGCGATCGCGGTCTCCGGTGGCGCCGAACACCACGAATAGCCGGCCGCTGCCGGCCCCCTCCCGGGCGGCTGCCAGGGCCTGCTCCAGTGCCTCGGTGTTGTGGGCGAAGTCCACCAGCACCCGGGGCTCGCGGGCGACCAGTTCCATCCGGCCGGGCACCACGGTGGTCAGGCCCTCCGGTAGCGCGGCCTCGATCTGTTCGGGGGCCGCACCGGCCCGGATCGCCATCACCAGGGCAAGGGCGGCGTTGGCCACGTTGAACGGCCCGGGTAGGGCGATCCGGGTGCGCAGGCGCTCACCGCCCGGGCCGTGCAGGGTGAGCGGCGTGCCGCGGGTACCCGGGTCGCCGGCGACGGCGTGCCAGTCGGCCTCGGCGCCGGTGGTGCTGACGGTCACCACGTCGATACGAGCCTCGCGGGCCAGCCTCCGGCCCCACTCGTCGTCGACCAGCACCACCCCGCGGCGGGCCCGTTCGGGGGTGAACAGGGCGGCCTTGGCGGCGAAGTAGGACTCGAGGTCACCGTGGAAGTCCAGGTGGTCCGGGGTGAGGTTGGTGAAGCCGGCCACCTCGTACACCACCCCGTCCACCCGGTGCAGGCTGAGTGCGTGGGAGGAGACCTCCATCACCACATCGTCCACACCCGCCCGCACCATCTCCGCGAGCAGGCCGTGCACGGCCGGGGCCTCCGGGGTGGTGAGCCGGGCCGCGGTGCGCTCCGTCCCGATCTTCAGTTCCACGGTGCCGATCAGCCCGGTGGTGCGCCCGGCTGCGGCCAGGAGGTGTTCGAGGAAGTAGGTGGTGGTGGTCTTGCCGTTGGTCCCCGTCACGGCGTAGGCGCTGAGCCGGGTGGAGGGGTGCTGGTACACCCAGGAGGCGACCTGCCCCAGCAGGCCGCGTACGTCGTCGGCGACCAGCACCGGCACGGCGTCTGCGCCTGCGCCTGCGTCTGCGCCTGCGCCTGCGTCTGCGTCTGCGTCTGCGTCTGCGTCTGCGGCCAGCATGTCCCGGCCGGC
>CALKWS010000047.1 GCA_938004115.1 uncultured Ruaniaceae bacterium | reverse complement strand
TAGCATCGAGGGGTGCAGCCCGAACCGGTGACCCTGTCCGTCGACTGCGGCGGCGGGGGAATCAAGGCCTCCGCGCTCGATGCGGCCGGCACCGTGCTGGCCAAGCCGGTGCGCACGCCCACTCCGTATCCGTTGCCGCCGGAGAAGTTACTCGATCTGGTCGCCGGCCTCGCGGACCAGCTCCCTCCGACGCATCGGGTCACCCTGGGCATGCCCGGGATGATCCGGCACGGGGTGGTGGTGCACACCCCGCACTACATCACCAAGGCCGGACCCCGCACCAGGGAACTGCCGGAACTACGGGCCCAGTGGGCCGGGTTCGACATGCGTCGCGCGGTGGAGGAGCGGTTCGACCAGCCCGCGCTCATCCTCAACGACGCCGAGGTGCACGGGGCGGGGGTGATCGCCGGGGCGGGCCTGGAGGTGATGCTCACCTTCGGCACCGGACTCGGTAACGCGGTGTTCGACGGCGGGCGGCTGGCCCCGCACGTGGAGCTCTCCCAGAGCCCGGTCCGGTGGGGGCTGACCTACGACGAGTACATCGGCGAACACGAACGGTTGCGGCTCGGCGACGCGATGTGGTCCCGCCGGGTGCGCAGGGTGATCGACGCGTTACAGCCGGTGTACCTGTGGGACCGGCTGTACCTGGGCGGGGGCAACTCACGGCGACTCGTCGCCACGGTGCTGGAGCGGTTGGACGATGACGTGGTGGTGGTCCCCAACAGCGCCGGGATCGTGGGCGGGGTGCGTGCCTGGTCACTGCCGCGCTGACGCGGCGACGTGCTCGACCAGCGCGCGCAGGATGCTGTTGAACTCCGCGGGGCGGTCCAGGCTGACCAGGTGGGTGCTGCGCGGCACCACGATCAACCGGCCCTGGTGCACCGCCCGCCAGAAGCGCCGCTCCTCGAGGCGGAAATGGTCCCAGGCGCCGTTCACCAGCCACACCGGCGCCCGGATGCTGTGCAGGTCGGTCAACGGCTCCACCTGGCTCATCGCGCGCAGCGCGGGCACCATGACGTGCAGCGCCACCCCGCCGGCGCCCACGTCGTCCGCGGCTTGCGGGGTGAGCATCCGGGTGACCATCTGGTCATTCAGCCACTTCCCGTGATCGGGCAGGCGGTGGATGAGGCCGGCCAGCCTGCGGTAGATCTGCAGCGGCAGTCCCCGCGGCCGCACGGTGCACCCTGCCGCCAGCACCGCATCGACGTCGCTCGGGGTGCGTGCGGCCCAGTCCAGACCCAGATAGCCGCCCAGCGACAGCCCCACCAGGATCCGCCGCCCGGGCGGAAGCCGGCGCCATGCCTCTTCGATCGCGGCGCGGCAGGCGGGCAGGGTGAAGCGCTGGTGGATCCGGGTGCCGTGCCCGGGCAGGTCGACGGCGTGGGCAGCCACCCCGAGCGAGCGGAGGTAGGCCACCTGGGTCCGCCACATCGAGGCCGAGGTGCGAATGCCGTGCACCAGGAGCACCGAGACCTGATCCGCCGGTGCAGCGTTCGTGTCCGGGCTGATCACGCGGGAGGCCATGGCGTCCACTGTGCCAGGCGGGTGCCCGAACAGCACCCAGGCT